>NZ_VUNS01000017.1 GCF_009695545.1 Victivallis lenta
CTATCTTACTCTTATTGACAGAATATGATGCATTGTTGCATCATATTGACTGTCAATTTATTAACAGGGAGAAAAGTGTCACCTGTTTTTTACTGAAAAACAGAACCATTTATTCCCGCACATGACACTCTTTCATTCGAGGAGCAATATCAAAAGGCAGATTCCACTTATGAGTTTCAAAGCATGAATGCTTTTTTATGAAATGAGATTATGAATGCTATGCATTGAAAACTATTGTAGATAAGGATATATTTTATATCGATGATATTATTAATTATGAGCGATAGTAGGCAGCATGGGAACACCAAATGGGAGCAGCACAAACACGACAGCAAATAAATAGTCTCAATAATGAAATAGTAAGGCTTGAACAAAAGCTTGCTGATTCGGCAAGGGATGAGGCTAACAAATGGCGGATTTGACCACTCGACTATATAAAGAGCAGACTGATGAATCCAAGAAGTTTCAAAACGAGCAATTAGCAGCATATCAGAAACAAATTTCTGTTTTAACTTCGCGGCTTACGAATCAGTACGAGTCAATGATCCCTGCAGAGGTTGATACAAAAGTCCATTTATCGCAATCAGAGACGGTAAATAAGAATGAGTATGATGTATTTATTTCTCACGCAACTGAAGATAAAGAATCTTTTGCAAATGAATTATACCGAATTTTGACGGAAGAATATGGTTTTAAGGTTTGGTATGATGTTGTTGCCATGAAATGGGGAGATAGTTTACGAACTCAAATCGACAATGGGCTTAAAACATCAAAGTTCGGTATTGTCATTCTTTCAAAACACTATATTAGTAAAGGCTGGACTAAGTATGAACTTGATGGTCTTTTCCAAAGAGAAATGAGTGAGGGGAAGACAATTCTTCGTCTGGTTCAGGGACAATCGGGATAATCTCGTATTCGATTCGGAAGAAGGTATCTACAAAGCCGCTCCGGCCCCGTCAGCTCCGGCGCAGAAGTGAGTCGGCGGCGGCTCCGCTCCAGCTGACCAGCGCGGCGATTCCGGCCGCGGCGAATTCGCCGTAGAGCAACAGCTGAACCGCTGCCAGCCAGATGCCGAGGATCGCCGCCGCTACGATGAGCCGGGCCGGTTCGATGCAGGCGGCGACTTTGCGGAAGAACCAGGCCAGGTTGACGGCCGGGACGAGATAAAGCCCCGGGCCGCTCTTTTCGCGCAGCCCGAGCCAGAGCCCGCAGACGTATACGGCGAAACCGAGCACGCCGCCGGCCGCGGCAAGCGGCATCGAGCCGCGCACGGCGGCAAAGCCGAGCAGAACGAAGGCGATGAGTTCGGCGAGGATCAGGAGCAGATAAAGCTGTCCGGCGCCGAACGCGTTCCACCCGGCCCGGAACGCATAGACGAGGTGGAGCCCCGGCAAGGCGGTCCACATCGGGGAGTCCCACGGCGGCAGGGCGGCGGCGGTTTCCGGCAGAGCGCCGGCGTCTTCGTCGTTTTCGCCTCCGCCGTCATCTTCGACTTCGGGAACGGCCGGAGTGCGGACGGTTTTCCGGCGTGCTGCGGACGGCTTTTTTTCCGGCGGCACCGGCTCCGGGAGGCTGTCGAGTTCCGCCAGAACGGCTTCGGCCGCCTCTTCGAAGAGCTCGAGCTCGTCCGGCCGGAGCCGGGCGCCGCTTTCGTGCGCGAACCGGTTGCGGACGCTGCCGATGAAGCGGATGAGCCGGGCCGCTTCGGCGGGCAGGCGGTCGCCGAGCGATTCCGCTTTTTCGCGCAGGCCGCTGCCGACGGCGCCGCAGGCGACGAGTTTGCTTTCGATTTTCCGGGTGGCGTCGATCACGCGCCCGGTGGTCAGCAGCTGTTCTTCTTCGTTCATTCCGGACCTTTCGGGTATGAAAAATAAAATAGCCTTCGGAACGGCTCTTGTCAAGAAGTTGGCGAAAAAAGCCTCCTTCCTGTTGCCATTTCAGGGGAGACGCGTTATATTACTGCATCAGAACCGATTTCATTTCGTTTCCCGTCGTTTCGGCGGTCGGTTCGGATTCAGGATAATAACCGTTCGGTTTGGTCGACGATGGCGAAAAAATCTCCGGGGCCCCAGAAACTGCCGGTCAAGAACGCGGCGAACGTGCGCAGCGACAATGAGAAATTGCTGCGCGCCCTCATTGTGCTTTTCATCCTGATGGGAGCTGCCGCCGCGCTGATTTTCGGGCTGGTCGCGCTGCGCCGCGCGCTGTTCACCTCGAATCCGCGGTTCCAGCTGCGCGAAGTGGTCGTGCAGGCCGAGGGGTACTGGCAGAACCGGTCGGCGCAGCTCTCCTCGCGGCTCGGCATCCGGCTCGGCGACAACCTCTTCGAGATTGATCCGGGGGAGCTGCGCAAGCGGCTTTCCGCCATTCCGAGCGTCGAAAACTGCGAGGTGACGCGGGTCCTGCCCGATACGCTGAAGCTCCGGGTCGTTGAACGGATTCCGCGCGCCGTGCTGGCGAATCCGCAGGGCCGGTGGGTGGTCGATGAGAATTGTGTCGTGATTCCGCGCGCCGAATCGATGTCGGCCGGCCGGTCGCTGCCCGTGATCCTCGGAATTTCGGACCGGAGCCTGGAGGGCGGCATGGTGCTGCCGGCCCTGCAGCCGGTGATGGAGATCATCATGCAGGTTGCGCAGAATTTCCGCGACATCGACATCAAGGCGGTTCACATGCGCGAGCCCGGAAAAATCAACCTGATTCTGACCTATCGCAGCCAGAAGGTCTGCCAGGTCCTGATTCCGACCGGGAGCAAAGACGTGAATCTTCTGCTGACCGCGCTGCAGAGCGCCATTCTCCATGCCGAACGACGCGGCGATACGCGCGGCGTTTTCGACCTCTCCTTCGACGGCAACGTCATCATCCGCTGAGGCGGAACACCGGGCGGACGAGCACGGCCTGGCGTCTCCCGCTCCCCGGGATTTTTTATTTTTTTTGCAAAATAATTGCTTCCCCTCTTGGCAAATGTATCGCAGTCTGCTATAATATATAGCAAGATGATACGTTTTTTTAAAGAGGTGCTATCTATGGAAAAGAGAACCTACGGCGGCAAGACGGCGGATATCCGCGAGCATCTGCTGCGGCAGATTGAGATGGGAAACTTTCCGCGCGGTTCGGTGCTGCCTTCGGAGCGCGAGCTGACGGAGCGGCTGAATGCGAGCTACATGACGATCCGCAAGGCGATCGGAGCGCTGGTTGAGGAGAAGTATCTGGAGCGGATCCCGCGGGTCGGCACATTCGTGTCGAGCCAGATTCCGGAGCATAAGGTGCAGCGGCAGCTTGGAATCGTGGTGCCGGCCTGGACCGCGCCGGAGAATTCGGATTTCGTGATGTACGCGAGCGAGGCGGCCGAGCATGAGGGGTGGCTGCCGAAGATGGTGTCGGTCCGCCATTGGGAGGACAAGGCGCTGCTTGATGCGTGGTCGAGTTTCGACGCGCTCGTCTGTTTCGCGCCGCAGCCGGTCAACCAGATGCCGCAGGATCTGCTCGAGAAGTTCAAAAGCCATGAAAAGCCGGTCGTGTTCATCGGGGTTCCGGCCCACCATTTCGGGCTTGATACGGTGGTCGGTTCGATGGAGCTCGAGATCGGCATCATCCTCGACAGGCTTGCGGCGGCCGGCCATACGCGGATCGCGCTGATCGAGCAGTGCACGCTGATGAACGACCAGCAGGTGGTCGATGTTCCGACCTTCTATTCGGTCTGGCGGAAGAAAATCGTCGAAACGCTCGGCGAGCCGGCGGTCGCCGATCTTCAGATTCTGGTTGAAACGCCGCGGTTCGAGCTGCCGCACCGGGCGATTTACTCGAAGGTCAGGTCGCTCGGGCGCAGGCTGCCGTTCACGGCGATCGTCACGCGCATTCCGTTCCTGTGGGGCGTCACGGCGGCGCTGACGGATCTCGGGCTCCGGGTCCCCGAGGATGTCTCGATCGTTTCGATGGGCGACCGGCAGGAGCTTGAGTTCTACCGTCCCGAACTGACTTATCTGAAAGTTCCGCTCCGCGACCACGCGATTCAGGCGTTCGAGCTCGTAAAGGAGCGGCTCGAGAACCCGGCGCTGCCGGTCCTGTACACGATGATCACTCCCGAATTTGTCGAAGGCAAGACCCTCAGGACCCTTAAGAAATAATCGAAGAAAAAGGAACACGGACCATGAGACACTGCAAGTTCACCCTGATCGAGCTTCTCGTTGTGATTGCGATCATCGCGATTCTCGCTTCGATGCTGCTGCCCGCGTTGAATCAGGCGCGGGAGCGGGCCTATTCCACCGAATGCCTGAACAATGCGAAAACCATCGGTTCGGCGGCCCAGATGTTTGCAGGCGACAACCGGGGATTCTTCCCGGCTGCGAAGGATCAGTTGCAGAAGAAGGCAGACGGTTCGTGGGATGCCGATTTCCTGGATAAAAACTACAAGCAGGACGCCTGGGCGACTTACCTCTATGTGATTCTGAAGACCGGCTACCTGTCGATCCCGGGCGCTCAGGACCGGGTCAACCCGCTGGCTTGTGCGAAACACCGAAACCAGGTGGGGTTGCGGGATCAGTGGCTGCTGCGCAGCTATGCGATGCACTGCAGCAACAACAGGAACGCAGGCAGTTACTCGGAATTTACCGAGCGCCCGAACCTCGGCAAAATCTATCAGCCCTCCATCACGCCTTATCTGTTTGAGCTTTATTCCCCGAATTTCTCCGGCGGCGGTCTGACCAGCCCGGCCCAGAGTCAATGGCGGCAGACCGGCTGGGACGCACTCGACTTCCAGTTGCCGACGCTCGGTTATCACGGGCTCCGGAACGAAACAGTGCTGTTTTACGACGGCCATTCCGCCCAGATCGGGACCGGAAGCAAGGCGCCGTACCGCATGAAGTGGTATCTTTGAGAGGGAGTTATGAAGAAACTGATTTTACAGGCGATGCTGTTCGGCATCTTCGTGATGGCGCTCCCGGCGGCGGAGCTTGACGAACTCAATGCGCGGCGCGACGCGCTGCTGGCTCCGGCGGTTCTGGCGGAGATCGGCGCCGCCGATCCTCTGCTCGGTGAGTGGCTGGCCGCCCAGAAGCGGATTCTGGCGAACCTTGAGCAGGCGGTCCGGAGCGATGCGGAACAGGCCGGAAGCATGAAGGCGGATTACGAATACCTGCTCGACCGCCTCGCCGGGGAGATCGAACACGCAAAGACGGTTCCGGCGATCGACGAGAGCAAGGTATTCAATGTGAAGGCGTTCGGCGCAAAAGGTGACGGTTCGTCCGACGACGGCGAGGCGATCCGGAAGGCGATCGCCGCCGCCTCCGCCGATACGACCGGGAGGCGGACCGTTTTCCTGCCGCGCGGCCGTTACCTCGTGCGCTGCATCGGCCCCGAAAGCGGAAACCTGAAGCTCGACAAGCTCAGGAATCTGCGCATCGCCGGCGAACGCGGCACCGAAATCCTGCTGCCCGGACCGCTTGATGTGGCCGTGCGGATTCTCGACTGCGACAATGTGGGACTGAAAAACATCGCTTTCACCTATCTGAAACCGCCTTACACGACCGGCCGGATCGTCGGTTTCCCCGCGGACGACGTGATGCGCATCGAGATCGATCCCGGCATGGCCGCGCCGACCGACCCGATGTTCCGGCAGGCACAGACGAAGGGATTGATGCGCTTCTATACGCCGGAGGTGATTCCGGGCTCCCTCCGGCCGTTCCTGAGCTCGGTCGCGCCGCACCAGGGGGCCCCCGAGGTGACGAAGGTCGATGACCGGACCTACGATTTCAAGGTGAACTCATTCACGCCGGTGTCGAAGCATTACGCGAAGGGGAGCCACGTCGCCTTTTATGCCCGGACCTACGGCAACCATGCGGTCAACAACGCGAATTCGACCCGCACCCGGCTGGAAAACCTGACGCTGAACACGTCGTCGGCCATGGCCGTGCTGAACAATGCAAGCGACCGGCCGTTTGTGGTCAACTGCCGGATCGAGGCGCTGCCCGGCAGTTTCGTTTCGACTTCGGCGGACGGCATCTACATGCGCAACATCAGCCTCGGCGGTCTGGTCAGGGGCAATATCGTCCGGCACGTCGGGGATGACTTCATGAACATCCACTCCTATGTTTTCCCGGCCGTGAAGGCGGAGGGGAAAACGCTTTATGTGAAAGCGAAGGACTGGAATCTGCGCAACTTCGCTCCCGGGCGGCGGCTCGGGCTCCTGCGCACTTCCGCCGGGCAGAACGGCATTGCGAAGGAGGTCCGCATCACGGCGATCGAGTCGGAGGGCGAGCTCCTGAAGGTCACGCTCGACGGCGGTTTCGGCAGAATCGTCACGCTCGAAGACACGAAAGGCATGCCGGACATGCTGATCCTGCCGGACAATCAGAACCACGGCATGGTCGTCACCGGCAACCGCTTCGAGGACGGGGTCTCACGCTTCCTCGCCGGCGGCCGCAACTGGCTGTTCACGGACAATACGGTCGTCGATTCGCTGCATCACAGCTATTTCATGAACCTCTGTCCCGAAACGGTCGGCAGGAACGGTTTTGAATTCGTCACGCCGCGCAATGTGGAACTTGCCGGGAACCGGTTCGAGACGGCGGCGAAGACGCTGTTCCGTTTCGGCAGCAGCGCGAATGCGGAGCGGGAGGCCGACCACTCGATCCCGAGCGCGTCGCACATCCGGGTTGCGGACAACGACATCGAAATCACCGGCAGCTCAAATCTGCCGCTGATCCGGATCAACGGCGTGGAGTTCCTGACCTTCACCGGCAACCGGATTTCGGCGGCGGCGCCGCAGGGCGGCCCGCTTTTCGAACGGGAGGGCGGCCGGGAGCTCGAACTCGGCGGCAATTTCGTTACCGGCAACCTGAAACGGTGACCCGGAGACGGGAGGGCGGCGCTTCAGCAGCCGGCTGCCCGCAGGAGTTTCTGCACCGTGTGCGGAGACTCTTCCGGCAGGAAAACGGAGCAGACGCTCCACTCCGCGGCTGTTTCGGGAGAGTCGAGCCGCAGTGCGTGCCAGACCGGCGCCTCTCCCTCCAGCGCGCGACGTACCGGCCTGACTGTTTCGGCGGACAGCACGATCACGGAGCCCGAGGCGGCAAACCGCCGGCCGGAGGCGTTCCCGGTTGCAATGAGTTGTTCCCGTACCTCCGTTCCGGTCGGGAGTTGCGGCGGTCGGCGATCCGTTTGAGTCTTTCTCCCGCCCGATGGACGGTCTTTGCCGGATCCGGAAAATCAGTCGGGGAGGTCGCCGGGGATCAGTTGCGGGGTGACGATCACGGCGACATGGTCGGCGCGCGGAGTCTCCCCGGAGATGCGCCGCAGCAGTTCCTTCAGGGCGAGTTCGGCCAGCATGCGGGGGCCGAGATCGATTGTGGCCGGGCGCGGATGGAGTCCCGTCAGATATTCCGGCGTGTGGTTGCAGGAGACGACGAGGGGGCGTGCCGCCGTCCGGCGGCGCGCGAACCGGCGGTACAGAAGGGCGGTGAGCCGTTCCTCCGGCGAAAAAAGGCCGTCAACGGTTCCGTTTTCGAAATGGGGAAGGGCGGCGTCAAGTGCCTGCTCGATTTCGTCGTCGGTGCAAATTTCGAATCCGGGCCGGCCCGGAGGCAGCCGGAGCTCGACGGTTTCGCACGTCTCCCCGTGCGAAAACAGTTCGAAGCGGAAACCCGCAATGCGCCCCGGAAAACCGGGGTTCCGGCTCGGTGCGGAGAGCAGCAGGAACCGGCTGCATCCGGCGTCTTTCAGGTAACGCGCCGCGATGCGGCCCGCGAACTCATTGCCCATCAGGACTGTCGGGTCGGTCCCGCAGCTGTGGTGGCTGTTGAGCCAGACGTACGGAATCCGCCTCAAGGCGCGAATGAGTTCGGGGGAGTCTGCGTGTCCGACCAGAAACAATCCCGCGAGTTCGCCGCGCAGGTGGCGCGCTTCCAGCTCCTGCGGCAGGATTCCGGCCGGGAGCAGCAGGAGATTCCAGTGCTGCCGCATCTGCCCGGCAAGAAACGCCAGTTTCTGCAGAATCGCGTGCGAGTCGCTCTCCGGCGAGTCGGAAAGCAGGATGCCGATATTCATGCTGCGGCTGCCGCCGCGGCGCTGCGGGCGCGTTCCGCCGAGCGCTTCAAGCACGGCGAGCACCCGTTCGCGTTTCCCGGCCGTGACGGAGCCGGAGCCGTTCATCACCCGCGATACGGTGGCCGGCGATACGCCGGAACGTTCTGCGATCTCTTTTACGGTAGGCATCCGGGGGGAATCTCCTTCTTTTTCAATATGGTCCGAATGATTCTGACGATACAGTAGAAATGTTTCTGAAATATTTCAAGATTTGTTTCAGCGATTTTTCCGGAAATATTTGCCGTTTTGTCCGGATTTGAGGTATAATTTCCGAAGAGACGCAATTACGGTAAAAGAAAGGATCGGTTGAAATGGAAGGAAAAATCCGGGGAATCGTGGTTCCGCTGCTGACGCCGCTCTCATCGCCGGAGACGATCGATGAAGAGGCGGCGCGCCGCCTCATCGACCATGTGATCGCCGGCGGCGTTCATGCAATCTTCATCCTGGGGTCGACGGGAGAGGGACCGGCGCTTTCGGGCCGGGAACAGCGAAGGTTCATCCGCTGCTGCGCGGAGGCGGTCGGCGGTCGTGTCCCGCTGCTGGCCGGCATTTCGGGGTGTTCCGCCGCCGAGTCGGCCCGGCTCGGCCGGTTTGCGGCCGACGCCGGAGCGGATGCCGTCGTCTCCGCCGTTCCGTGTTATCTTCCGCCGGATGCGGAGGAGCAGGTCGCTTTTTACCGGTATCTGGCGAAGGAGGTGCCGCTGCCGCTTTTCGCTTACAATATGCCGTCCCTGACCCGGGTTTCGATGACGCTTTCAACGGTGGAGCGGATTCTTGAAATCCCGGGCGTCGCCGGCTGCAAGGACAGCTCCGGCGATCTGGAAGCGTTTCGCGAACTGGTGAACCGCTTCGGGGGACGCCCCGGAATTTCGCTGCTTTCGGGGCCGGATGAGCTGACTGCCGAGACTGTTGCGATGGGCGGAGACGGCGGCGTCAACGGCGGCGCGAATCTGCGGCCCCGGCTCTTTTCCGGGCTTTACGAAGCGGCGGCGCGGGGGGATGCCGCCGCGGTCGGGCCGCTTCAGGCCCGGGTGGTCGAGCTCGGGAAAATATACGGTGATCCGGTTACCGCGCCCGGCGTGATCCGGGCGTTGAAGCGGGAGGCGGCCCGAATGGGCCTCCTCCGGAATATTCTCGCCGTTCCGGCTTTGCCGGAAGCGCTTTGACAGGAGGAAAGGAAACGATTATGTCGCTCATTGCCGATGAAAAACTGCTGTTCGAGTCGCCGTCGCCGCAGGACATCTACTGCTACACGCCCGCGCTGTGCCGCGGCTTCGGCGGCCGGATCGTCGCCGGATTCGACCTCGGCGGACCCGGAACGGAGAAGCTCGCGGGGCCGCGTTCGGACTCGGGGGATTATCCGTGCGGAAACCAGCTGCGGATTCTGCTCTCCGACGACGGCGGCGCAAGCTGGCGCGAAAGCGCGTCCCGCCTGCCGATGCTGCACGCGATGCTTTTCCGCGCCGGAAGGTTCCTCTATGCGATCGGCCAGAGCGGACGGCTGGTCATCAGCCGCAGTGCGGACAACGGTGAAAGCTGGTCGGCGCCGGCCGTGCTCGAGTCGGAACACCGGTGGCACCAGAGCGCCGGGCGAATCGATTTCCGGCACGGGAAGCTCTATCTGGTCTACGAACAGCGGATTCCGGAGGCGCCGTGGCCCGGCGTTTCCCCGGTCCTGATGGCGGCGCGCGAGGAGGCGGACCTGTGCGATCCGGCAAGCTGGACGTTTTCGGAGCCGTTCCGGGCGGAAGCGCTGTTCGACCGGCTGGCCGCCGCCGGCTGGCGCCATCGCGGCGGAGGCGTCCCCGGCGTGCTGGAGACCAGCGTGATTCGGATTCATGATCCGGACCATGCATTCTTTGATCCCGAAGACCGGACGGTTCTTCTGCTGATGCGCGCCGAGACCGGCAGCGGCAACGTCGGCGCGGTACTGAAGGGGGTCGAACGGCCGGACGGAACCCTGGCCGTCGAACCGCTGGAGTCTCCGGCCGGTTCCCCGCTCTTCCTGATTCCGCTCCCCGGCGGCCAGTTGAAGTTTCACATCGATTACGACCCGGTTTCACGGCTCTACTGGATGGTGTCCAGTCCGAAGGTCGACGGCTGCCGGAAACCGGGCCTGCCCTGGTACGAGGCGTGCGGCGACCGGCGGCGGCTTGAGCTGTTCTGGTCATCCAACGGGCTTGAGTTTGCGAGTGCCGGAATGGTGGCGGAGGGGCGCGGGAAACTGGATTCGCGTCATTATGCGAGTCTGCTGTTCGACGGCGACGACCTCCTGGTGCTGGCCCGGTCGGGCGACTGCCGGGCGAAGACGCTGCATGACGGCAACCTCATTACGCTGCACCGTGTCCGGAATTTCCGCGAACGCGCGAAATAGCATTTCAGGAGAAGCGGAAACAGAGCCCGCCGAGGATGGCGGCGGCGAGATAGAGCGCCAGGGTTCCGCCGGCGGATTCGGTTTTCCAGGTGAAGGCGCTGCCGGCGCTTTTTTTCTCGGAGGCGCCGATGAAGTTCCACGAACAGAGCTCGTCGAGCAGCAGGTGGGACAGATAGCCGCCCGTTACCGCAAGCGCGAAAGCGAACCGAACCTGGAGGAGGGAATCCGGGAATGCGAGGAAGGTCGCTTCCCCGGCCATGAGGGCCGCCGGAATCGAGTGGAACGCGCCGCGGTGGCGCGAGCAGCGGCTCAGGATGAAGTCCGCGCCGTACCGGATGGCGGCGTAGGCGGCGATCATCCAGCAGAACAGCGCCTCGTTGGTGAAGTCGCGCGACAGGACGTTTCCGGCCAGCAGGACGGGAATCCCGACACCGAGCACTCCGAGCAGGATCTGGCGCGGCCGGGCGTTGCGGCTGTCGATGTCCGGCAGCGCGGCGCCGATCACGCCGAGGACGCCGAGCGTCGCGGACTGGACCGGACTGCACCAGCCGGTCAGGAAGGCCGCCATTCCTGCCGCCGCTCCCCAGAGTCCGCCGCAGACGGCGTGTGTACGGAAATTTGCCATCAGCGCCGGCGCTTTCCGGAGGAGTGGCCGGCGAGACAGAGTTCCAGAATCAGCGTCAGCAGCCCGAAAAGCAGCAGCAGATAGAACAGGAGTCCGCAGAGCGCCGCGGAGCAGCGGATCGCCGCCGGCGGCAGCGTAATCCCCGGCGGCAGCAGCGCCGCGACCGATACGGCGAGCAGGACGAGCACGGTTCCGAGCACGGCGATTCCGCTGCCGGCTCCGGCCAGGTCGGCCCGGCTCAGCGTGATCTGCGAGCCGATGGCGAAGACGGCGTAGAGCCAGAGCCAGCTCCGCCAGCGCAGCAGCAGATCCGGCTCGATCCAGAACCGGCAGAGGGCGAGAAACGTGGTGCGGAACTGAAAGCGGAACGCCTCGAGCCCGCTGCCGGGAAGGGGCGGGAACGGCAGCGACTCGGCCGGCAGCAGGAGCAGCGTCAGGAAGACGATCGCCGCGACGCCGAATGCGATCGGCGCGACGCCGATGAAGAAGCAGCCGATGTTCTGCCAGAGGCTCCGGGGATTCCATTTGTGGGCGACCCAGCCGAGGTTTCCGTTCTTCTGCGGCGAGAACAGGGCGAAGTCCGTGATCCTGTGGCGGAACACGACGCAGAGCAGCGCGTGGCTGAACTCGTGCAGCATGACGCCGGGCGCGGTGCTCCAGATGCAGAACCGCGCGCCGAACACCTCGGCCGCCCTCCGGCGGAAGCGGCCGGTGATGAGCTGCAGCACGGTTCCTGCCGCCAGCGGGGGCAGGACGCCCGCCGCCAGCAGGAGCAGCGCCGAAAGTCCGGCTTTTGCGATTGCTTCGCCGATTTCAGACATCGGGAAAACCGGCCGGGGGAGAGGAGAGCGTGTGCGGAGCGACCGTCATCCTCACCCCCGGAAAATGAAGAAGACGGCGCCCGCGATGCAGATCGCCGCATAGAGATAGTTCCACGACAGCGTCTCCTTCATGTAGAAGATCGAAAACGGCACGAAGACCGAAAGTGCGATGACTTCCTGCATGATCTTGAGCTGTCCGAGCGAAAGCGTCGTGTGACCGATCCGGTTGGCCGGCACCTGAAGCATGTATTCGAAGAAGGCCACGCCCCAGCTGGCCGCGGCGGCGATGTACCAGGCGCGGTTCGACAGGTTTTTCAGGTGGCCGTACCAGGCGAAGGTCATGAAGACGTTGGAGAGGATCAGCAAGCCGATCGTAGTCAGAACCGGGCGCATGGCTACTCCGCAATCTCCAGGGAGAGGACCTTCACCTCATTGATTCCGAAGCTCTCCGGGAACTGGAACGTGATCCAGCCCGCTTCCCCGGGTTGAAGGTCGACGGGGGCGGACGCCCGGCCGATCTCCTCCATCTTCGCATTCAGGGCGCAGACGCGGAGTTTCCCCGTGAAACCGGTTTTCGGAATCACGTAGAGCGCAAAGTGGTCCGGGAAAAATTTCGAACTGGTCGTTTCGATGCCGCGCAGGTCGAGTTTTTCGCTTTTCCAGACGTGCGGCGGTTCCGAGTAGACCTCTCCGGGCTTCGAATCGGCCGGAACGGTTCCGGCGGTCCGGTGGAATTTCAGCAGCGGCCGGTCGGGCAGGAGCCGGAATTCGGGTGCGGGACGCAGCGGTTCGAAGGCCGCCCAGCGCTGTTGTCTTCGCGCATCGGCTCCGGCGCAGCCGGCGAGCAGTGCCGCGGCGGAAGCCGCCGCGATAAAAAGATGATGGATTTTCATTCTGTCGTTTTTCTCGCTTTCGGACTTGAAAAGATGCTTGCGGAACATTATTATAATAGACATTGGGGAGGGTTCCAATGCAAGAGGGGAACCGTTTTTTTTGTACTATATTGAGGCATTCATGCGGAATCGCGCCGGAGTCATCATGGCCGGAGAGAGCAATCTCGGGCTTCATCGCAAACGCAACGAGGATAACTTCTGCTGTTATGCTCCTCCCGGCCGGAAGTGCGCGCTCGCGGTGGTCGCGGACGGAGTCGGCGGCCATGCCAACGGGGCGGTCGCAAGCCTGATCTGCTGCCGCGATCTCGCCGAAGCGTTCCGGCGGATGGCGGAGCCGGAGGAGAACCTGCCCGACGCGGCAGCGGTGTTTTTGCGGGACAAGATTCGGAAGATTAACCGCAAGGTGTTTTCACGCAATTATTTCGAGCAGGTCGTCCGGCCGATGTCCAGCACGATCGTCGCCGCCGTTTTCATGCCGGAGGCGGTGCTGCTCGCGAGCGCCGGCGACAGCCGCATGTATGAATTTCACCCGGCCGACGGCCTGGTGCAGCTTTCGACCGATCACTCGTTTTCGGCCGAATTCGCGCGGGAACACGGTTTTCTTCCGCCGGGGTCGGAGACGATGAAGAACCTGATCGCCCGGGCGGTCGGCCCGCGTTCCGAGCTTGAGCCGGAGCTGCATTCGCTCGAACGCCGCCGGGAGAGCCGCTACCTGCTTTGTTCGGACGGCGCCTCGGGCTGCATCCCGAAGGAGGAGCTCGCCGCGATCATGGCGGACTCCGGTTCCGCGCGGCAGGCGGTCGGCCGGGTCATGCGCAGCGCCCTTCTGGCGGGCGGGCGCGACAACATCACGGTGATCGCCGTGTTTCCCGAAGAGGAGGAGCAGTCGCATGGCATTGCTTGAAGTGGAGGACCTGAAGGTCCATTATCCGGTGCGGGGCGGCCTGTTCCGCCCGAAGCGGTTCGTCCGCGCGGTCGACGGCGTTTCGTTCCGCATGGAGCCGGGGGAGACGGTCGGGCTGGTCGGCGAGTCGGGCTGCGGGAAGAGCACGCTCGGCAAAGCGCTCGTCCGGCTGGAGAAGCCCGCGGCGGGCCGGGTTCTGCTGAACGGGCTCGATATGAGCACGCTCCGGGGGCGCGAGCTCCGGCGGGCGAGGAAGAATTTCCAGATGATTTTCCAGGACCCGTACGGTTCCCTGAATCCGAGGCTGACGGTTTTTTCGGCGCTGGACGAGGTTCTCGCCCTGCATTTTCCGCTCACGAAAGCGGAGCGGCGCGAACGTGCGGCAAAGCTGCTCGACCGGGTCGGCCTCTCCGCCGGCGCGCTCGACCGCTATCCGCACGAGTTCTCCGGCGGACAGCGGCAGCGGATCGGCATCGCCCGGGCGCTGGCTGCGGAACCGGCGCTGATCGTCGCCGACGAACCGGTTTCGGCGCTGGATGTGAGCGTGCAGGCCGCGATCATCAATCTGCTCGAGGATATCCGGCGCGAAACCGGAACGGCGTTTCTGTTCATCGCGCACGACCTTGCGGTGGTCGAGCATATTTCGTCGCGGATTCTGGTCATGTATCTCGGGCGGGTGGTCGAGTCGGCTCCGTCGCGGGAGCTGGTCGCCCGGCCGTTTCATCCGTACACGAAGGCGCTTCTTTCGGCGGTGCCCGCGATCGACGCTTCGGGGAAGCCGCGCATCGTGCTGCCGGGGGATGTACCGTCGCCGCTCGATCCGCCGGCGGGATGTCCTTTTCATCCGCGCTGTCCGGTCGCGCGCGAGCGCTGCCGGTCGGAAGTTCCTCCGCTCGCCTCGCCGGACGGAACGGCCCGGCTCTGCAGCTGCTTCTACGCTTCCGAAGCGGATTTATAGGTTTTTTATCGGAAAATCTTTGAAAATATATTGCAAAATGCTTGACAGGTAGTATATTTTCGATTAAAGAATGTCAACAAAGTGGAATGTAAGGAAACAGGCGGGAATATGGCGGATAATCCGAAATTGACGGTTCTGTATGAAAAGCTGCGGGGCAAGGTCTTCGAGCTGAACAAGGATCAGATGTCGATCGGCCGTCGCGACGGCAACGACATCGTAATCAAGGATGCGAGTCTGAGCGGCCATCATGCGGATATTCTTCGGGTCGAGCGCGACGGCAAGACTGTCTACATCCTTCGGGACAACGACAGTACGAACGGCACCCGGATCAACAACCTGCCGATCACCGAGCAGGAGCTCAAGAATTCCGACATCATCCTGTTCGGCGGCGTGGAGGTTCTGTTCGACAGCAATGACGGCGCCGAGACGCAGGTCGGCAGCACGACGGTGACGATCGACATTTCGCAGCTCGACAGCAATACGTCGACGGTGCCGCGCATGAGCAGCCTCGACCCGTTCGCGGGGACGGTGGACAAGAAGAACGTGATGTTCCAGCGGCTGATGCTCGGCGTGTACGTGCTGCTCGCGGTCGGGATTCTCGGCGTGATCGGGTTTCTGATCTACTACATCATGAATATGTAATTATCGAATATGCAGGCGTACCGGGGGAGGGGCGCATGGATGCCGGTTCGTCCGGCTTCACGGTGCTGCGGCGATTTTCCGGCGGGAACAGAGGACCCGCCGGCGAGGAGCGGCGCCGGGGAAGGCGGAAGGTGTCGGTATCGGGTCCGTCGGATGCCGGAAACGGGTGTCCGGCGGATTGTTTGTATGGAATGAGGAGGGTGGCGTCGAAACGCGTCTTCCGCAACGAAAGTGAGTATATGAATAGATTTTTGAATCGCCCGATCAGGGTTCCGGCGGAATATGGCGGCGAGGAGCTCCGGGCAATGGCCGGCCGGGATGACAAGCCCGGCCGCGAGCCGAAGGGAGGGCGTCGGGAGCCCGCGGCGGACCGCAGCCGGATGCCGCAGCGCTCAAGCCGGGCGGCTCTCGTCTGGCTGATCCTTTTCCTGGCGCTGGCAAGTCTGCTGCTGTTCAAGAACTACGGGCCGGCCAAGGTGAGGGAGTTTTCGCAGAGCGAGTTCGAAACCCGCCTGGCCGAAAAGCAGATCCGGTCGGTTGAACTGACCTACGAGAACGGCATGGTCATGGTCGGCGAGGGGCGGTACAAGGCTCCGGCCGCCGCGTCTTTGCCGGTCACCACCACGCCGGTGCAGGCTCCGCGCGAAAGCGAAGAGGCTGTGAAGAGTGCGGCCGGCGGCGAGCTGGAGCTGTTCAAGACCCGTGTCGTCTATACCGACGAGCTCAGCCGCCTCCTGAAGGAGAGCGGTGCGAACGTGATCATCCGGCCGAATAACTCGGGCTTCTGGAATTTCATCCTGATCGGCGTTCTGCCGCTTCTGCTCGTGATCGGTTTCATTTATTTCTTCTCGATGCGGCAGATGCGCGCCTCCGGACGCGGCGCCATGGACTTCGGCAAGAGCAAGGCGCGGATGATTCCTCCGGATGAGCTGAATGTCCACTTCGACGATATCGCCGGCGCGGATGAGGCGAAGGAGGAGATCCGCGAGATCGTCGATTACCTGAAGGACCCGCTGCGGTTCCAGCTGGTCGGCGGCCAGATTCCGAAAGGGTGCCTGATCGTCGGCGAACCCGGCACCGGCAAAACGCTGATGGCGAAGGCCGTGGCCTGCGAAGCCGGGGTGCCGTTCTTTTCGATCAGCGGTTCCGATTTTGTGGAGATGTTCGTCGGCGTCGGCGCGAGCCGGGTGCGCGACATGTTCGAACAGGCGCGCAAGAATACGCCCTGTCTGCTGTTCATCGACGAGATCGATGCGGTCGGCCGTTCCCGCTTCTCCGGCTGGGGCGGCGGCCACGACGAACGCGAGCAGACGCTGAACGCGATGCTCGTCGAGATGGACGGCCTCGAGAGCCGGACCGGCGTTATCGTGCTGGCCGCGACGAACCGTCCGGATGTGCTGGACCCTGCGCTGCTGCGTCCCGGCCGGTTTGACCGGCAGGTCGTGATGGATCTGCCGGACATCGTCGGCCGCCGGCAGATTCTCGATGTGCATGTCAAAAAGATCAAGACCGATGCGTCGGTCGATCTCGACGTCATGGCCCGGACCACGCCCGGCTTCAGCGGCGCGGATCTGGCGAACCTCTGCAACGAAGCCGCGCTGCTCGCCGCCCGCTACAATCGCGAGGCGGTCACGCAGGCCGATATGGAAGAGGCGCGCGACAAGGTCAGCTACGGCCGCGAGCGGCGCAGCCGCCGGATCACGGACCGGGAGCGGAAGCTTACTGCCTACCACGAGGCCGGCCATGCGCTGGTGGCGCTGCACAACAGATACGCGACGCCGCTGCACAAGGTCACGATCATTCCGCGCGGGCAGGCCTATCTCGGCGCGACCTTCTCGATGCCGAAGGAGGACGCCTACACGCGCAGCAAGCTTGAGCTCGAAGCCGACATGGAGATGACGATGGGCGGCCGTGCGGCGGAAGAGATCGTCATCGGCGACATTACGACCGGCGCCTCGAGCGACATCAACCACCTGAGCCGGATCGCCCGGCTGATGGTCTGCATGTACGGCATGAGCGAGAAGCTCGGGCCGATCAAGTACGGCAACTTCCCGTCGCATCCGCATATGCGGATCGACATGCCGCCCGAAGATGCGGTCAGCCCCGAAACGGCGCGCGAGATCGATCTCGAGATCCGCCGGATTTCGGAACGGGCGATGCAGTCGGCGCGCGATTGCCTGAATACGCACCGCGACGAGCTCGAAAAGCTTGCGCAGGCGCTGCTGGAACGCGAGACGCTCTCGATCGACGAGATCAACGAGCTGCTCGGCCGCAAACCGGAGCCGGACGATACCGGACGCCCGGAAACCACACTCCGCCCGACGGAAGACGATGGAACTGCCGAGCAGGGCCTTTAAGGCGGTTGACGGCGGCACGCTGCTGGTGTGCCGGGTTCAGCCCGGCGCATCGAAAAGCGGGATCGCGGGCGCTTACGGCGAAGATTGCGTGAAGATTACCCTGGCTTCGCCGCCGGTGGACGGCAAGGCGAACCAGGCGCTCTGCCGCCTGATCGCCGAGCTGTGCGGAGTGCCGAAGGGACGGGTCGAAATCGCTTCCGGTCACGCTTCGCGCAGCAAGGCGCTCCGAATTGCAGGAATCCCGCCCGGAGAGCTCCGGGCGTTATTATCAGAGGAAATGAAATGAATCGCAAAGCAGTAATTTTTCTTGCCGACGGCATGGCGGACGAGCCGCTCGAGGAGCTCGGCGGCAAAACTCCGCTGGAGGCTGTCGACACACCGGCGATGGATTCAATCGCCGCGCGGGGGGTGAACGGAACCTTTCTGACCTTGCCGGAGGGATTGCCTACATCGTCGGATGTGGCGAATATGTCGGTGCTCGGATTTTATCCGGAGCGGAACTATCCGGGACGCGGGCCGATCGAGGCGGTGAGCCAGGAGATTCCGCTCCGGGACGACGATGTCGCCTTCCGCTGCAATCTGGTTTATGCCTCGAACGACGGGGTGCTGCGCGACTATTCGTCCGGCCATATCGACAACCGGGTCTCGGCGCAGCTGATGGCGGATCTGCAGGAGAAGTTCGGCAATGACGACGTGACGTTTCATCCCGGCGTCAGCTACCGGAATCTGCTGGTTCTGCACGGGAAGAAATTTTCGGACAAGGTCAACTATTTCAAGCCGGATTCGTCGCAGGACATTCCGCTGGCGGAGCTGCCGCTGACTCCGGCCGACGATTCGCCGGAAGCGGCGTACACCGTCGAATTCCTGAATCGGCTCTGCGCGCTGAGCGCGGCGTTTCTCGCCGCCCATCCGTTGAATGCCGGGAAGGAAGCCCCTGCGAACCGGATCTGGCCGTGGAGTCCCGGCCGCCGCCCCGATCTTCCGTCCTTCTCCGGATATTATTCCGGGCGCCGCGGCGCGATCATCAGCGCGGTGGATGTGATCAAGGGCATCGGAAAATGCACGAAGATGACGGTAATTGAAGTTCCGGGCGCGACCGGTTTCATCGATACGAATTATGACGGGAAGGTCAAGGCGGCGCTGGCGGCGCTGGTCGACCACGATCTGGTCTATCTGCATGTCGAGGCGATCGACGAGTGTTCGCACCTCGGCGACCTGAAGCTCAAGATGCAGGCGATCGGAGATTTCGATTCGAAGATCGTCGCGCCGGTGCTGAAGGCGCTGGAAGGCAAGCCGATCAATTTTGCGGTCCTGCCGGACCACCCGGTGCCGATCAAGCTGCGGAAACACACGAGAACGCCGGTTCCGCTGGCTGTCTGCGGCCCGGATTTCGAGCCGGACGAGGTTCAGCAGTTCTGCGAGCGGCTGGCGCCGACCGGAAAGCTCGGCTTCCTGAAAGGCGACGAGCTTGTGAAAAAGCTGCTCGGGCTGTAAGCGGAGGCCGCGGGGCGGCAGGGCGGACAATTTCAGCCGCCGGAAACTGCCCTGTCCTGAGGGCGCAATGAAAATTGCGTCCTTTTTTCGTGGGCGCGAAACGTGGGAAAGCCGCGCGTCTTCCGCCGCCGTAACGGCCCAATCACCTGCGCAAGCGTTTTGAGAAACTGTTTTTCCGCTTTCGGCCGGAGTTTGCCGCGCGGCCGGCACCGGCGTTCTGCCGCTCGGGAGGGGGGAAAGGGGCGCGGCATACCTCCTCCGGGCCCCCCGGCTTACGGTACGGCCGTCAGCGTTTCTCCGCCCCGATCTGCGGCGGGGGCTCATCCGGCAGATCGACAACTTCCGCGTCGATTACCGCTTCGCTCGCCCGCACTTCGCGCTCCGGTTCCGGATCGGCTTCCGGCGGCCGCGGATGCATCCCCGCTCCGGGCCGGAAGCGGTTCATATAAACGATCCGCCGCCCGGTCAGCATCTGGATGAACAGGACCAGCAGCAGCGGCAGCAGAATCACCGGCAGGAACAGGATGAAAACAAAAGCCAATATCCCGCAGGTGATATAGTTTCCGATACTTCGACTCATATCAACTCCTCAGTTGGCCGCGGCCCGGCATCTCCTCTGCCGCAGCGCTTCATACAATACAATACTCGCCGCATTCGCAAGATTCAAGCTCCGATGGAACTTTCCCTCCATCGGAATCAGCACCAGCCGTTTGCGGTAGCGTTCGTAAAATTCCGGCGGCAGTCCGCTCGACTCCCGGCCGAACACCATATAGCACCCTTCCGGGTACGGGACATCCCAATAGCTTGTTTCGCCCTTCGTCGAGATGAAGTGCATGACCGCCCCGGGATGGGCCGCCAGAAACTCCTCCCAGTTCTCGTAAACCGCCAGGTCGAGGTGCGGCCAGTAATCCATTCCGGCCCGCTTCAGGTGCTTCTCGTCGAGCGAAAAGCCGAGCGGCTTGACCAGATGCAGTTTCGTGTCGGTCGAAACGCAGAGCCGGCCGATCGTGCCGGTGTTCTGCGGAATCTCCGGCGCGAACAGAACAAGGTTGAACGGCTTCATGACTCCGCCTCCTTCCGGCGCAGCCGGGCGACGAACATCGAGTCGCAGTCGCCGTCGAAACTGCGGACCTGCAGCATCCCGCCGCACGGCTCCCCGGTGAGCGGGTGCTCGAACGGTTCAAACGCAAACTCTTCGTGCGAAGCGAGGAAGGCATCCACAACCCCTCCGTTTTCCCGCGGAAAAAGCGAACAGGTCGCATAAATGAGCAGCCCGCCGGAACGCACTGCCGTCGAAGCGGCTTCGAGAATCCGCTGCTGGAGTGCGGCAGCCTCCTCGACATCCTCCGGTTTCAGTGTCCACCGCCCGTCCGGGTTCCGCCGCCAGACGCCGGAACAGCTGCACGGTGCATCGACCAGCACTCCGTCATAACCGCCGGCTTGTTTCCCTTTGAACGGTTTGCCGTCCCACTCCCGGGTGACGATATTCGGGAATCCGGCGCGGCGCGCGCGGATGCGCAGGTCGTCAAGCTTGTAGCTGCGGACGTCGCAGGCGACGACCGTGCCGGTGCGCTCCATCAGGTCGGCCAGCTCCAGCGTCTTGCCGCCGGCTCCGGCGCAGGCGTCGAGCCAGCGTTCGCCCGGCTTCGGCGCGGCTGCGAGCCCGATGCACTGGCTCGCCAGGTCCTGCACCTCGAACTCCCCGCGCCGGAATGAGTCGAGCGTGTAAAGATTGACCTTCGGATTTTCTACGGCGAAGGCGTTTGCGATCCGCGGATGGCGGCGCAGCGCCAGTCCGCAGCTCTGGAGCTCGGCGGCCAGCCGGTCGCGGTCGCGCGTCTGGAGCCGCAGCCACATCGGCGGGCGCCGCCGCAGGTCGGCCAGGAAACGGTCGGCCGGGAAATCCGGCGGCAGCAGCGGAAGGACCCACTCCGGCACCAGGTCGGAGTCCCGGAACGTTGCGGAACTCCCGAACACCGCAGCCAGCGCCGCCGCCCGGGCCAGGTACGGGGAGGCCGCATCCGGCTCCGGCTTCGGCCACGGGATGCCGAGCTCCGCAGCCAGTACGCCGGCCTGCTGCAGATTCGTCCCCTCCAGGTAGAGTGCGGCGAAAATCAGCGCGTCGAGCTCGACCCGGCCGATGCGGATCTCCCCAGACTCAAGCCCGGCGCGCCGCTCTTCCGGCAGAAATTTGCGGAGCACTCCCCAGCCGCGCAGCAGCGCGTAGACCGATTCGCTGATGAACTGCCGGTCACGCGATCCGAGCTGCCGGTTTTCGCGGAAAAAGCCCGACAGCGCCCGGTCGGCCGGACGCCGCCCCCCGAACACCGCTTCCAGCACGGCGCGCGCCGCATTGCCGCACGACTTCATCTGGGAACGGAACTTTTTCGCATTCAAATCTCCAGCCACGATCGACACTCCCGGTTGTTTTGCAGTGATACGGATTATATAACATAACCCCGTATCGGCCTGTTTGCACAACGCAATTGCTGTTTTCAGATGAAAATATTTGAATTTTCCCCGATTCCGCATTATCGTAAAAACTCATCAGAAAACCATGCCCGCAGACAATAAAGCCGCCGTTCGGCACGTTGAGAAAGATATAGTGTGTCTGCGAGAGAACAATATCGGAAGGAAAACGTCACGGAAATGAAGAAAACTCTGACCTGGCTTGTCGTGCTGGCGATTCTGGGCGGACTGGGCGCCGCCGTAGCCTGCCGCGCCTATCTGAACTCACAGGACGAAGCCGGCTCCAGGCCGAAAGGCCCTGCCGCAATCGCAATCGAAGCCGTCCTTCCGGAACATACCTCGATTCAGGACCGCCGCACCTTCACCGGAGCGCTGCGTTCGTGGTCGATCTTCGAAGTCGCGCCGAAGGTCGGCGGCAGGCTCGAGGCGATCCATTTCGATGTCGGCGACAGCATCTCCGGCGGTTCGGTCATTGCGAAAATCGAGGATATCGAATACAAACAGAGCGTCGACCAGTCGCAGGCCGATCTCGAGGTGGCCAAAGCGCAGATGCGGCAGGCCGAAGTCATGCTCGATCTGCGGCGGCGCGAATACGAACGCTACAAGGCGCTCGACGAGAAGAAGGCGACGACTCAGGCGCTGCTTGAATCGGCCGAAACCGCGTTCCATGCGCAGGAGGCCACTTACAATATGCAGCGGGCCGAAGTCAAGCGGCGCGAGGCGATCCTCGACAATGCGCTGCTCAAGCTCGGCGACTGCGTGATCACCGCCGACTGGCCGAGCGGGGCCAGACCGCGCTTCGTCGGTTCGCGCGTCGTCGATCAGGGGGCGCTGCTGAGTCCGAATCAGCCGATCCTGACCGTGGCCGAGCTCGATCCGCTGCGCGCGGTCATCTACGTGATCGAACGCTACTACCCGTATGTGAAGGCCGGGCAGGAGGCGCAGCTGACCACCGACGCTTATCCGGAGAGCAGATTCAAAGGCAAGGTCGCCCGCATTGCACAGCTGCTTGAGGACAATACCCGGCAGGCGGAGATTCAGCTTGAAATCCCGAATCCGGATCTGAAGCTGAAGCCCGGCATGTTTGTCCGGGTTCAGCTCGAATTTTCGTCGAAGGAGAACGCGGTCGTCGTCCCCCGCAATGCGATCGTGAAGCGCGAGGGACGGCAGGGCGTGTTCGTGATCGATACGGCTGACGCGACGGCTCACTTCGTTCCGGTCGAACTCGGAATCGCCTCCGGGAACCGGGTCGAGATCACGTCGCCCGAACTCGACCGTCCCGTCGCCACGCTCGGCAACCACCTGCTGACCGACGGCGTTCCGGTGATCGTGCCGAAGCAGTTCCGGCCCGCCGCGCCGGAGGCGGATAAGGCGGCGGAGAGCGAGCCTGCCGCCGCCGAAGCCCCGGAACGGAAGTGAGGACCGCGGCATGAACATCCCGGAATTCTGCGTCAAACGGCCGATTTTCATCTCGATGGTCAGCTGTATCGTGTTGATTCTCGGCGGCGTGGCGCTGTCGTATCTGCCGGTCGACCTGATGCCGGATATCACCTATCCCGGCGTCACCATCGTGACCACCTACGAGGACGCCAGTCCCGAAGAGGTCGAAGAGCTGATTTCGAAGAAGATCGAAACCGCGCTCTCGGCGGTCTCCGGCGTGAAGGAGATCACCTCCACCTCCGGCGAAGGATCGAGCAATGTGACCGTTTCGTTCAACTGGGGGACCAACCTCGACGCGGCGGTCTCCGACGTGCGCGACCGGCTCGACCGCGTCGAACCGCGGCTGCCGGATGACGCCGACAAGCCGATTCTCTATAAATTCGACTCGGCGAGCTCCCCGATCATGCGTATCGGCGTGGCGACCGATATCGACCTGCTCGATGCCCGCAAGCTCATCGAAGACCAGATCCAGTACCGGCTCGAACGCATCGACGGCGTCGCTTCGATCGAAATTCACGGCGGGCTCGAGCGCGAAATCCAGGTGCTGTTCGACGTCGACAAGGCGCGTATGCTCGACACTCAGCTTGAAAACGTGCTTTCGGTCCTCGAGAACGCGAACGTCACGACGCCGGCCGGCAACCTGCGCGAGGACCGTATCGAAGTCCGCGTCCGCACCCCCGGAACCTTTACCTCGGTCGAGCAGATCCGCGACACGGTCATCGCAACCGGCAAAAACGGCGAAAAGATCCGGCTCGGCGACGTGGCCGAAGTCATCGACACCCATAAGAAGGTGACCCGTTTCGTTCGCGTCAACGGTAAAAACGGCATCATGATTCAGGTCTACAAGCAGTCCGGCGCAAACACCGTCAGCGTCGCGAACAGCGTTCTCAAGGAGATGGAGAAGCTGAACGTCGAGTTCGGGTCGCAGGTCAGGCTCAATGCGATCATCAACTCCGCCGAGTATATCGAAAACTCGATCGCGGGCGTGGCCGACTCCGCGCTGACCGGCGGACTGCTGGCCATCATCGTGCTGTTTCTTTTTCTGCGCAACTTCGGCAGCACGATCGTCATCGGCATCAGCATCCCGATGTCGATCATCGCAACCTTCGCCCTGATCTATTTCTGCGGCTACAATCTGAACATCATGACGCTCGGCGGGCTCGCGCTCGGCGTCGGCATGCTCGTCGACAACTCGATCGTCGTGCTCGAAAACATCACCCGGCTGCGGGACAACGGCATGCCGCCCGACGAGGCGGCGATCAAGGGAGCCAGTGAAGTCGCCATCGCGATCACGGCCAGCACGCTGACCACGCTCGCCGTCTTTCTGCCGCTGCTTTTCATGGAGGGGATGGCCGGCGTCATGTTCAAACAGTTTTCGAGCGTGGTGACCTTCTCGCTGACCTGCTCGCTCTTCACGGCGATCACGCTTGTGCCGATGATGGCGGCCAAGTGCCTGAGCTCGAGTTTCAGCGTGGACGACCCGAATCTCTCCCCGCTCAAGCGGGTTCTCGCCTCGACCGAGTATTTCCAGCGCTGGCTCGAACGGCTCTACGGCGGCGCGCTTGATGTCGTGCTGCGCCGCCGCTGGCTTTTCATTGCCGCGCTGGTGCTGCTCGTCGCCTCGGTCGTGCCGCTGGTCTGGTCCATCGGGACGGAGCTCATGCCGAAGGCGGATGAGGGGGAAGTCCGCGTTTTTCTCGAAATGGAGGTCGGCACAAGTCCCGAAGTGGTCAACGAAATGGTGAAATCCACCGAGGATGTGATCCGGGAGGTCTGCGGCGACGACATGAACGGCTGGGTCACCTTTGCGGGAGCCTCAAGCTGGCGCGCCTCCGGCGGCCATAAGGCGAATTACAACATCCGCCTGAAGCCGCGCACCCGGCGCGAACGTTCGGACCAGCAGATCGCGGAGGAGCTCGACAAGCGGTTCAAGGGGTGGCCCGGAACGGTGTTCCGCGTCCGCGCCGGGCAGGGGCTTTTCTCCCGCATGATGGGGGCGGGCAGCGGCGAAGGCGTGGCGGTCGAAATCCGCGGCTACGACTTCGACGTGGCCGCCGCGCTTGCGGCGCAGGTCAGCCGGGCGATGGAATCGGTCAAGGGCATCACCGACGTGAAGCTCTCCCGCGATCTCGGCGTGCCGGAGGACCGGCTCTATATCGACCGCGACAAGGCCAACGACCTCGGCGTGCCGGTCAGGCAGGTGGCCGAGGCGCTCCGTACGATCCTGGCCGGTTCCGAGGCCGGGGAGTTCCGGGAGGACGGCGACGAATACACGATTCTCGTCAAGGTCAAGGACGCCGATCTCCTGACGCTCGACCAGATCCTCGACCTCTCGATGCGCAACGACAAGGGGGAGCTCATCGTGCTGCGGAACCTCATCGATTACGACCGGGTCATGGGCCCGGTCAACATCGAGCGGAAAAATCAGGAGCGTGTGCTGACCGTCGGCGGCAACATCCTGAACCGCGACCTCGGCTCGGTCGTGGCGGATATTCAGGAAAAGCTGACCGAAATTCCGATGCCGCCGTCGTTCTCGCTGCTTTTCTCGGGTGATTACGAGGATCAGCAGGAGTCGTTCCGGGAGCTCATGTTCGCATTCGTGCTCGCGCTCGTGCTGGTTTACATGGTCATGGCGTGCCAGTTCGAGTCGCTGCGCGATCCGCTGGTGGTCATGTTCTCGGTGCCGCTGGCGGGGTTCGGCGTGATTCTCGCGCTTTATCTGACGAAGACGACCTTCAACATGCAGTCCTTCATCGGCTGCATCATGCTGGCCGGAATTGTGGTGAACAACGCGATCCTGCTGGTGGATACGGCCAATCTGCTGCGGCGCGAAGGACTCCCGCTCGACCGGGCGATCCGTGAAGCCGGAACGCGCCGTTTGCGGCCGATCCTCATGACCACGCTGACCACGGTGCTCGGGCTGTTGCCGCTCGCGCTCGGTTTCGGTGACGGCGGCGAGACGCAGGCGCCGATGGCGCGGGCGGTGATCGGGGGACTTTCGAGTTCGACATTCATCACGCTCTTCTTCATCCCGGCCGTTTACTCGGTGGCCGAGTCGCTGTTCCGGAGAAAGAAGAAAGAGGAGATCGCCGGATGAAGTTTCCCGGCTGAAGAAGTCGGTGAGCTTCGGGATTCAGGGCCATCCGGCCCGGGCGCGGGACGCTTCCGTCCGGAGTTCCGCTCTCCGCCGGACCGGAGCGGGCAGGGCCGGGATCAGAAGGAGTTTGCTTCACGGACCATTTTGCGGTATTTGGCGAAGATCGGCGCTTTGGCGATGAAGCCGTGGAAGATGCCGTTTTCATCGCAGACCGGCAGGTATTTCAGATTGTATTTCTCGAAATTCGCCATTGCCTTCGAGAGATCGTCGTCGGGTGAAACCGCGCCGGCGGGCGACTCCATCAGGTCGATGACCAGCAGGAGCCCGTATACCTTCGGATTCAGCATGACGCTCAGCACTTTTTCGAGGTGGACCACGCCGAGCAGCTTGCCGCCGTCGTCCAGCACCGGGAAAATCTCTTCCGGCGTTCCCTCCACGAGATTGATGAGCTTCTCAAGCGGCTGGTCGATTTTGAGGACGTGGTAATTCCGGTTCAGGCAGAGCCGGACCGGCAGGGCGCGGAGCATGGTCCGGTCGCGGTCATCGTCGAGCAGGTTGTTTTCGACCAGCGCCTTGCGGTAGATCGAATTCGGTTCGAAAATGCGGGCCAGCAGGAACGAAACGGCCGAGACGATCATCAGCGGCACGAGCAGGATGTAGCCGCCGGTCACTTCGGCGATGAGAAAGATTCCGGTCAGCGGCGCCCGCATGACCGCGGTGAATACGCCGCACATGCCGACCGCCGTGAAGTTGCACTCCTGCAGCTCGAAAAGTCCGGTCAGATTGACCAGGCGCGCGAAACCGAAGCCTGTGAAGGCGCCGATGAACATCGACGGCGCGAAGATGCCGCCGTCGCCGCCGGAATCGACCGTCAGGACCGAAACGACCACTTTCAGCAGCAGGACCGCGATAAAGACGATGATCAGAATCATCGTCTCCGACGGAAGCATCGACAGAAGCGGAGAATTGCTGGCGATTTCGGAGAGATTTCCCGCGAAAAGTTTTTCGATGTAAAGATATCCCTGTCCGCGCAGGGTCGGGAACAGGAAGAGCAGCACGCACAGAAGCCCGCCGCCGGCGAACAGCCGGTGCCAGGCGGAACGGAAGCGGGATTTGAGCTTGTCCGCCGTGAAATAGGCGCATTTGATGACATAGACTCCGACCAGTGCGCAGATCAGCCCGAGGAGGAAGTAACACGGCACGGCGTCGGTTCTCCACGGTTCGGTGATGAATTCGAAATGGTTGCCCCGGGCGATCATGCGCGAAACCACCGCCGCCACGGCGCTCGACATCATCATCGGAACCAGCGCCGAAACGCTGAATTCCGGCAGCAGTACCTCGGCTGCGAAGAGAACACCGGTGATCGGACTGTCGAAGATGGCGGAGATGGCGGCCGCCGCCCCGCAGCCGAGCAGCAGGCTGCGGCGGGAACGGTTCACGTTGAGGAAACCTGCACTGTTCGCCCCGATTGCGGCGCCGGTCAGCACGCTCGGCGCTTCGAGACCGGCCGAACCGCCGAAGCCGACGGAGAATGCGCTCGAAAGCATATGGCTGACCATCTCAAGCGCCGGGATGTTGGTCCGTTTGCGCGACAGGCTCAGGATCAGCGGACTCAGGCTCTTGGCGTAGCGCGGGCCGCCGAGGAAGCGCTGCACGAGAAAGCTTGCGAAGAGGCCGAGCATCGGCAGGCAGAGCAGCAGCGCCAGCCAGACGTACTCATGCAGCTCATGCGGCTCGGTGAGCCAGATGCCGAACTGCTCGAATTTGGTCACGAGCATGTGAAGCCCGGCGGCGGCGACTGCGGCCGCGGCGCCGATGAGGATCGACAGGACCACGAGAAAACTCCGTTCCCCCCAGCGGGTCTGCCAGAAACGCGCCGCCCGCAGAATGATCCTGCGGTGAATGCGCAGAAAATACCGCGTGAGTTTTACCCGTATCTTCAACGAAATTCCTTTGTGAAATCAGTCGCAAAATGATCCGATTAATATACAGCCGGACCCGGCCGAATGCAACAGCGGCCCGGAAGATATGCGGAAAAATGAAAGCCGGCCGGAAACTTCCGGCCGGCTGCACATGACTGAAATCGGTCCTGTGCCGGGATTACCAGCGTTCGCCGCCGCCGAAACCGCCGCCGCGGCGTTCGCCGCCGAAGCCGCCGGTGCGCGGGCGTTCTTCACGCGGACGCGCTTCGTTGACGACAGCCTTGCGTCCGCCGAGGTCCTGGCCGTTCAGGGCTTCGATCGCCTGACGCGCTTCGGCGTCGTTCGGCATTTCGACGAAACCGAACCCCTTGGAGCGGTTGGTTTCACGATCGGTGACGATACGGGCGGTGGCGACATCGCCGAACGCGGCGAAGGTCTCCTTGAGTTCGTCACGATCGATGCTGTACGGCAGGTTACCAACGTAGATGTTCATCCTTCTCTTCTTCCTTTCTCTACAGGTTTTCCCTCTCCGGCTTTCCCGGAACAATTTTTTTCGCATCTCCCCGGATGTAAGTTGTCATTGTTGTTTCATCCGCGCCGCGGACGCCGAACCGTTGGAGTGATGCGAGGTAGAGCAGTCGGAAGTCGCGGCCTGGATGGATGGCTCCGGATCCTGCTTACATAAGGAGGGGGAACCGGCCTGAAATGTCAAAATCAGAAACTCGTGCGATACTTTGATCCAATCCGCGAAAAATTTGTAACTTGCGTATTTCCTGTAATAATTATACCAAAAAAGATGCGTTATGTCAATAGCCGGAGCAAAAAAAATTGAAAAAAAACGAAGCGGAAGGTAAATCGGGTGCTCCGCAAAAACAAAATCATGCACAAACCGGGATGTCCGTGCATGAGGAAACTGGCGCGGATTTATGATGATCCGATATTTTTATTTTTCCGGCCTGAGTTCGAGCGCGTTCAGGAAACGCACCGTGGCGTCGTCGGTCGGCGCGGAGAATGAAAGCTCGAGGCTGCCGCCCTTCACCTCCACCGGGAACTCCAGCGTCACCGGCGCGTCGAAGTCGCCCCTCTGCGCTTCGTAAAGATCGAAGTCCTTCAGCAGAACCTTGTCTCCGGCGCGCATCGTGAACCGGAAGACGCCGGGCTTGAATTTCGGCGCATAGCCGACCTTGAGCCAGAGTTTCAGCCGGTACTTTCCGTCCGGCAGCTCGAAACGGTAGCCGTCGATGTCGTAAGCTTCGCTCTGGAACAGCTTCGGGTCCGGCGTGCCGTGCACCTTCTCGATGTCACGGACGACGTTGTTGTAGCTGCCGGTGTAGCCGTAACGCGCATCGCGGGCAAACTTGCGGTCCGGGAAGAACAGCGTGCCGTCCGCCGCACGGTAGAATTCGTAGCCGCCGCAGTTGACCGCGAAATGGTTCTCCTTCAACATCCGGCTCTGGATCGAGAGGTTCTCGAGATTCCGGTGTTTGCCGCCGAGCTGGTTCATGGCGCGCGAAAAAGCGAGCCGGTGGAGTTCGGCGTAGCGTTTCCCGCTCTCCGCCGCTTTCATCGCCGCGAGCGTTCCGCGTTCCGCGCCGCAGTCGATGCCGAGTTTTTCAAGCGCGTCGGCTGTCGCATCGAGCGAGGCGATCCGCTGCCGGTAGAAGGCTTCGAATTCAGCCGGAACCGTTACGGCAAGCCCGGTGAACTTTACCTCTCCGGGCACAAGGAAGCTTCTGAGTTCGAACGGCTTCAGGGTGACCGGAAAGACGGCCTCCTCTCCGGTCGAAAGGTCGACGGCTCCAGCCGGCGCGGGGGAGGGGGCCGCCGTGACCGGCTGCCACACCATGCTGACCAGGTAGAAATAGGTGCCGTTATCCGTCGGCAGGTAACGCAGCGTGACCGGGTCGTCCGCGCCCGGCACGCTGCGGAACGGCAGTTTCGGCAGCGCCGAATAGGCGCGGACGAATTCGCGCGTCTCGGCCTCGCGCCCGAGCGTGCCGAGCGGCTGGGCGCCGATGACCATGCGCTGCGAATCGGCCGCCGCCAGGTTGAAGGCGAGCTCCTTCAGGAAGAAACGGCCGTGCGGTTTTACGTCGGCGTTCTGGAAGTAGCCGGCGAAATCCGGATCGAGCGGTTTCTCCCAGGTCTCGAAGTAGGCCGGATAGCTGACCGTCATTGCGGCGGCGCCCGGAACGGTGAACGGCCGCATGACCGCCGGATCGTAGAGTCCTTCGTCAAGCGCCGTCTCCGGCTTCCCCCAGTGGAAGTTCCAGCGGTACTGCGTGTTCTGGCGAATCGGCGCAAGCGCGACCCGGTCGAGCGCGGCGAGCGCGGGGAGGTCGAGCCCGTTCTCTTCGTAGAGCTGCCGGCTCATCCCGGCGACGCCGCTCTCCTCGAGCGGCTTGACGAGAAAGATGGATAAATAGAGCGCGAGCTTCGGATTGACCCGGTCGAGCATCGTCCGGATTTCGGCGACGAGGTTCGTGACCTGCTCCGAGCGCCATTTCAGCCATTCGTCCCGTTTTTCACCGGTCAGGAAACGGTAACGTTCGGCGAAACGCCCCTCTCCGGCGCCCGGAACCGCGATTCCGGTATCGGCCGTGAAGCGTCCGGCCGTGTAGTCGTCGTAGCCCTGTTCGAGCGAATTCCAGGCACCGAACTGACAGATCCAGTACTCGAACCCGTCGAAGCCGGGGCGGAGCCCTTCGTTGGCGGCGATCGATTCGAGGTGGGCGAGGAACAGCTTCCGCACGTCGGGATGGACGATGTTGAGTTTCGGCGCATTGCCGCCGAACGGACTCATGACCCGCCGCCCGGCGCTGTCGTGCAGGATCATGCCGCGCCTGTCGTACTCGTCCCAGCGCGCCGGGGCGCGGGAGATGTCCGGCAGATTCGAGTAGTTCACGATGCCGAGCACGCTTTTTCCCCGCCGGTGCATCGCGTCGACCATGTAGGCGAGTTCGGCGTAGCGGAACGGATACATGCCGTTCGACACGTAGCGCTCCTGCGGGTAATAGCTGTAATGATAACGCAGCACCGGGTAGTTCCACGCTTCCTGGCCGGTATAGTCGAGGTAGCCGAGCAGCCGGTCGGTCAGGCGCTGGGTACGGAACGGCGAACTTTTTTCGGCGGCGTCGTCATAATTCAGATTCGTCTCGAAGGTCTGGTCTTCGTCCATATTGCCGAACTGCCGGTGCGGCAGGTTTTCGGGATAGTTGATTTTAAGCTTCGGCAGCTCCCCTTCGATCGGGAGAAGCCGGACCGCCGCGACTGCCGCGGGCATGCCGTTGGCCAGCGTCCGCGCCTCGAAGTGATAGCGCTTCACTCCGGGATAGAACAGGTAGCGGACGCTCTGCATCTTGCCGGAGAGCGGATATTCGTTGCCGGACTGGATTCCGCCCTGCAGCCGGTCGCGGTGCTGCGACTGTTTCGTCTCCGGATACATGTAAAGTCCCATCATGCGCGGTTTGTCGTCCGGCCAGACGATCTCGAGCAGGACCGGCCTGCCGTTGAGGCGGCTTTCGTCGAAGTCGATCGTGAAGGAGAAACGATTCCCCTTCGATGGCGCGGCTTCGAGATACGGCCTGCCGTCGAGAGAGGCGCCCTGCGGTTCTCCGGCTTTCCGCAGCGCGGGATCGGCTGCGTCGCCGAGCTTCTTCTCGTAGAAGGGAGTGCCGGTGACGAGATCCGCGTCGGACGGCGTTTCCGCCGGCGCGTCGGCGTAGCTTTTTACCTCGAACGAACGCTGGACCATGCCGTTCGGCGTTTCAACCAGAACCTTGAGCCGGTAGATTCCGGCCGGCAGTTTGCCGATTGCGAAGTCGAACTTGTCGGCGGCTTTGCCGTCGAAGCTGCGGCGCATGGAACGGACAGTTTCGCCGTTTTCACCGCAGAGCCGGAGTTCGAGCCGGAGCGGCGCCGGGTCGAGCCGGAGCTCGGCCGGTTCCGGGCGCGTATAGGTTCCGGGCGGCGCGATTTCGACGGAGAGAACCGCCTCCTCCTCCGGATTCACGATGGCGTTGTGAAGCAGGAGGTCGAACGGCATGTACTTGCGGTAGTCACGATAGATCTCCTCGTCGGAGACCGGACGCCGGAAGAGCTTGAGTTCGTCGTACGAGGCGTCGGCGTTCTGCCAGGCGCCGGCGGCGGTGCCGACCAGCAGCCGGGTCATGGCCGGGAAATCCGCGTCGTTGATGTAACGCCGGACCTCCTCGGCCGAGGCGTCGTGCGGCCCGAGCGCACGGCCGTTCCAGTAGAAGGTGACGAGTCCGTCGCGGTTCCAGCTGACGGCAACCTGCTGCCAGTCGCCGTCGAACCAGCCGGAACGGCCGCGCTGGCGCATCTCGACCTTGTCCCTGCCGGGACGGCCGATGTCGGCCCGGAGCCACTCCCACTGGAAGAGGTCGAGCAGCCGCTGTCTGCCGCCGTCGTCGGCGATCAGCAGCTGGTAGGTCGGTTTCGGCCTGCCGTAGGTTTCGCCGTCCCATTCGGGACGGACCCAGAACGAGATTGCGCCGTCGCTCCCGGCGAGGCCCGGAATCGGGTAAGAGAGTTCCGGCCGCCCTCCGGCCGGGGAGAAGCGCGCAAAGCTTTCCGTGAAACGGTAGTCGCCGCCTTTGATGTTCAACTCTTTGAGTTCGAGATCGATCCGGTTCGAATAGATGCCGAGTTTTGTGAGCCTGCCGAGCTCGGGGATTGCGACCGGCATGGTTTTTCCGTTCAGCCCGAGCACGAGCTTCGCGCCATTGATCCGGAGCGTGAGCCGGTTCCACGGGGAATCGGCCGCGCCGGGCGGGAGCGGAAGGGATTGCAGGTCAATATGCCTGATTCCTTTTCCTTCCCGTCCGTGCAGCAGGTACCAGCGGCCGGCCGGCCGGGTATAGAGCTTGAGCGTATCGCCGTTTTCTCCCGTGAGGTCGAAGCCCCAGTGGCGGTCGCCCTCCGGCATCGAGGTGCGGCGGAAATCGAGCGAGAGCTCCAGCTCCGGCAGTTCCGGCAGCGCGAGCGAGAGTGCGCTGCTCCGGTCGGCATTCTTGAATTCGATGAAGCCGTCCGCCGCTTTCCAGCCGCCTCCGGCCGTGATGCCGCCCTGCGGCGGTTTGCTGCCGATGAAGACGGCTTCGCCGGAGAGACCGGGCCGGTAGGAGAGGCTGACCGCTTTGTCGGGATGGATCGTATCGCCGTTTGCTTTCTTCGCATCCGGCGTGCCGTCGAACGCGGCGTAAAACACCGGCTGCCCGACCGCCGGTGCGGCGGCCTTCGCCTCGCGCGGCAGGAGTTCGATGTCGTCGAAGGCCGCATCGCGGTTGAATGCATAGAATTCGACCTTCCTGACCGTACCGAGATCGACGCTGCCGGAACCGATCAGCCGCCTGCCGGCATTGAGCTCGAAACGGCCGGGGTCGATATCGAGTTCGAGCGTTGTCCACCGGCCGCCGGAGAAGTCGATGTTTCCCGGCAGGTCCGAATTGGTCTGCGTCTGGCCGCCGAGGCTGATCAGGTGCGTGACGTTCTTTCCGCGGCTGTACAGCCGCAGCGAGTTGCCGTTCTCTCCGAAGAGGATGACGCCCCAGTGAAAGTCGCTTTTCCCCGTCGCCGCCGCCGGGAGTTCACGTACCCGGAAGGTGAGCCGGAACGGCGCGGGCAGTTCCCGGTTCAGCTCGGCGGCGGCCATTTTGCCGCTGCCGAGGAGTTCGAGTGCTCCGTTCCTGACGGCCGAACCGGCCGGGATGCGGAAGACGGAGGAATCCGGCGCCGCATCGAAACCGGCGCGGAACAGCGGTTCGGCCGCCGCGAGCGCGATCGATGCGGAGAAGGCGAGGCAGAGCGGATAAAATTTCATGAGATCACCAGAGGGAAGCGTTGTTGATGAACCAGTGGACGCGGGTATGGGGCTTGTCGCCGTTCGGCAGGTTGTTGAAAGCGTACAGCTCGGTTTCGCGGAAGGCGCGGACGCTGCCGTCGACCATGCCGCAGATGGTTCCCTGTCCGTGTCCGTTGTAGTAGACCGGCGAGGTGGCTGTGCCGTCGCCGAGGCAGCTGCCGTGCGAGGTGGTGTAGCCGTAGGCGAAGAGCGGCCCGGCGTTGCTGAAGCCGACGGCGGGCCAGTCGGTGAAATTTTTACCGGCTGCGATCTTGTTCTCCGCCGCCCGGTTGGCGCAGACGAACATGAACACCTGAGAGGCGTTGCGGATGCTGCCGCTCTTCTTCCAGGTCGGGCATTTGGAGTGCGGCGTATCGACATTGGCGCTGTGGTTCAGAAAGTACGAGAGCGGCGCCTTGGCCCAGGTGTAACGTTCCGGCTTCATCATATCCAGCGGGCAGCGGAAAACCTTGTCGGACTGGGTATAGCGCTGCAGATTCGAGCTCCATGCTCCGCTGTTGAGGCCGGAACGGTTGTCTTCCGGGATCGAACGCGGCCCGACCGTGATGTCGTCGTTGTCGGCGAGATACATCAGATGTCCGTTGCCGATGGTTTTGAGGTTGCCGGTGCAGCCGGCGCTTTTGGCCCGGTCGCGCGCCTGGTTCAGGGCGGGCAGCAGCATCGATGCGAGAATTGCGATGATCGCAATGACGACGAGGAGCTCGATCAGCGTGAACATTTTTCTCATGACAACCTCCCGTTGAATTGTGGTGATCAATGACTGGGCAGAACGATGTCCCATTGCCAGAAAACGCGTTCGCCGGGCGCGGCGACGAGTTCGAATGATGGTTCGACCGAAAAACTGTGTCCGAGACTGTTGTTCTGGTGCCAGAACACGAGCCGGCTGATCGGCCGGTCACAGCGGATGGCCGCCCCCGGAAGCGCGCTGCCGGCGACGAGCCATTTGCCGGAGACCGGCTGTTCCAGGGACATGTCCCGGCTGAACTCTCCCTCGGGAATCGGCAGCGGCAGCGCATTTTCACTGTCGAAATCGGGCGTGTCGGCAAACTTGTACCAGTGGGTCTCGACATCAAGGTACGGCGGTCTGGCCGGGTCCATGTCGAATTCGGATGTCCCGTTCTTTTTGATCGGCTTCTCCTGTGTGCCGAATACGCGGTAGAACGGATGCAGCAGCACCGGGGTGCGGAGCTCCGTTCGGCCGAGATTCACGAGCTCCCCCTCGATCCGGACCCGGTTCTGTCCCGGGAAGCGGATGCGCTTGACCAGCCGGTAACGGCCGGGGGCGTTCTGGCGCATCTGGATGATCCGGCGGTCATGCGTGCCGAAAACGGCGACCTCCCACGGCAGGGGTTTCTGCAGTTCATCGAGGAACACCTGGTCCGGCCGGCGTTTGATTTCCCCGACGCCGATGCGGAGCATGCGGAGCGTCCCATCCGGATTCTCCCCGAGGGGAATCGGCTCTTCGAACTCCTCCGGGAGTCCGAATGCGGCAAAGCCCGGAATCTCCTCGATGATCGTCCAGTCGTGGATCAGGTTCTGCGCGACGGCCTTCGGTTCGAGCCGGGTGAACCAGCCCGCGCCGGAAAAGCGGCAGTTATGCGGTTCCCGCCGGATTTCGGCCGGGTTCAGCATCGCGATATCCGCCTGCGGCGTGCGGAACATGATCTGTTCGCTTTTGCTCCAGGAAGAACGGCATCCCGACAGGGCGGCGAGAAGGAGCCCGCCGAGGATCAAAGTGTTCAGTCTCATCGCATCACCTCCGGTATAGGATAATCTATAACGTTATAGCAATATTATGACGCAAACCGGACGGATTGTCAAGGGTGAAACGGAAAATTCAGCAAAGAATTTATCTCCCGGAACGAAACCGGACGGACGCGGGAGCGTTCCGGCCGCGGCGCGCTATTCCGGCAGTTTCGCACCGGTCCACGGGCAGAATTTCCAGCTGACGTGGGCCGGTTTCCCGTTCGGGCAGCGGCGCGGCACATAGAGCGAATTGAGCGGGAACTCGATCTTCGCCTGGAGCGGCTGGTTGTTTTTGCGCTTCAGATCGACCTGGAGGCCGCCGGGCTGGTAAGGGTCGAGAATCCGTTTGCCGCCGTCGGAGAGGTCGTTGAATACGAAAAACTGCAGATTGTCGCCGAGCGCCCCGACCGAAGCTCCGAGCGCCGGGGCGATGGAGTCGAGCAGGTTCTTCACGTCGCCGGCAATGGTCTTGTGCGGGAACAGCTCATGCTTCTTCCCTTCGGCGTCGACCCGGTGGAATTTCGCCGTCTCCTGCAGATAAACCCGTTCATAGTAGCGGACCGGCCCGACCGGGGAGACGTCGCCCTGAATCACAGCGACCACCGACAGCGTGTTCATGGTTAGTCTGGCCTGCACCTTTTCGATCTGGTTCATCTCGGGATTCTGGCTGATGACCGCATTCCAGTACTCGTTCGGGATGTACCAGACGAAGGCAATATGATCCTTGCTGCGCGAAACGTCGAGCAGCGTCTCCTCGATCAGCTGGTCCAGATCGATCTTCTCCACCGGTTTTTTTTCGAGCGCTCCGAGCGGGAGCGCCAATATCATTGCGGAAAGGACGGCTATATATCGTTTCATACACTCCCCTGCCTTCAGATTAAGTATAGCGCAGGAGCGGGGATTTTTCAAGTCTCCTTTGGGTGATTACCGTTCAAATATCAGCAGAATCAGAGAGAGAGGCGGCAGGTCGGCCAGAATCCGGGATGGCGAAAGCGCCTTCGCTTCGCCGCCGGAGATCCGGTCGAAGCCGGTGAAGCGGCCGCCCGGCACGGTCACTTCCGCCCGTTCCGCCGTCGAGCCGCCGGTCAGGATGACGCCGCACCGCCTGCCGGCTTCGAATACGGCGAAGCCGACCTTCGGATTGTCGCAGCTTGCGCCGACGGTGTCGCGGAAACGCCCGTCGAGGATCAGCGCGCGGTTGCGTTCGCGGAATGCGTTCGCCCGGGTCAGGTACTCCTTGTAATGCGGCGTTTCGTCGATGAGCGCGCGGCAACGGTAGATTTCGACGTCGCTGCGGAGTCCGAGGCGGATCGCGAGGTTGACCCGGCGCTCGATGTCGCGGTCGTCGCGGATGCAGCGGTCGGTGGTGACCAGTTCCGGGAAAAGGTAACGGACGAATTCCGGGCAGTGGAACGGATTGCCGCTGTCGAAAATGTTGTGGATATAGTCGGCGTGGAAACCGGTGACGTCATTGAACCATTCGATCCCGAAACTCATCTCCGGATTGCGGCTTTTGACATATGCGCGCAACTGCTTCACCATCTCCGCCTTGGCGGCACCGGCGGTCATGAACGGTACCCGGTGGCCGTGCGCCGGGTCGCAGCACGGCACCGACCGGTAGCCGAGCTGGTCGAAGAACACGCCGGAGCAGCCGAGTTCCGTCGCTTTGTCGACCAGTCCCTTGAGAATTTCGAGCCATTCGCCGCTGCCGGGACAGGCGGTGACGAACACCTTGCTGCCGAATTGCCGGAGCGCCGTTCCGTCGCCGCCGAACGGATAGACCTCCATATGCTCGCGGCCGGACGGGAGCTTGACCGAAACCCGTTTTCCGGCGGTTTCGTAAAATCGGGTCGCCGTGTCGATCAGCTGGCCGTTATAATAAAGGATGACATGGCCGCCTCCGGCCTGAAAGGCGGCGATCTGCTTTTTCAGTTCGTCATGGCCGCCCTCGTCTTCGGCGAAATCGTATTCGGGGTAACAGGAGTCGTGGCCTCCCGCATGCCAGCCGAACAGGAAAAGCGTGTCGATGCCGGCCGCCAGCCCGGATTTCAGGATGTCCGGCAGGTCGCGGTAGTGGAAGAGCTGCCGGCCGTACTGGTGGCGCAGGATGAGACGGTGCCAGCCGTTCATGCGGCGGACGGATTCGGGCTTTTCGGGAATTTCGATCCAGCCGTCGCACCAGGCGCGGTAGAGATCGGCGGCGCGGTGCCAGTCGCCGGAGACGGGACAGAGGCGGTATCCGGCGACCTCGGCGCTTTCGCCGGGACGCAGGAACGGATATTTCACGAGAACCGCGCCGACGGCGCCGCCGCATCTGCGCAGAAGGTGCAGCGTATTCTGGAAGGTCGGGTCGAAACTCATGAAACCGAGCGTGTCGTGCGCTTCGGCCAGCAGAAAGCAGTTCACGGCGGTCAGGCCGGGGTAGAGACAGCCGAATTCGACCGCTTTGTTGTCCTGTGCCATATAACCGGTGTGGGAGGCATCGAGCAGGGCGGGGATGTCCGGATAACGGAAGCCGTCGCAGACCTGGCCGGTGACGAGCGCGGTCTCCGGGCGCAGCGCGAGGCCGGCGATCAGCGGAAACTGGAATTCGCGCAGCACGGCGTTCGCCGTCCGGTTCTCGAGCCTGGCGTCGAAACAGATCTGTTCGCCGTCGAGGCGGATGACGACTTCGACGCGGAAGTCGAGCGTTCCGTTTTCGGCCGCCGCTCCGCCGTAACGGATGCGCAGCGTTCCGGCCTCCGGTTCGACTTCGATCCGGGACCGGTCCGGCAGCGCCTCGGCCTCCTGGACGATACCCTGTTCGAAGATGATGCGCCAGAGGCTCCCGCAGTTGCCGGAGCACCACTCCCGCCCGGTGGCGAGATTCCGGAGCGATACCGGATTCGCCTGTTCGTCGAACGAGATCTCAACTTTTCCGTTTGTCAGTACATGCATGGCGGATTCTCCCGATTATGGATGAAAAGACGATTCAGCCGGTGACGAGCCTGGGCGGTTCGGAGAGGCGGGCGGCAAGCTCGGAGATGGTTCGTTTGTATGTCTCGGAGGTGTTGCCGTCTGTATCGACGTTCCAGTTGGCGGCGACGGTTCCGGCGAAGGCGCGGCGGCGGAAAACGGGCCGGGCGTAGACGTGGAAATTGCCGCAGCCGCTCCGGGAAATTTCGACTTCGCGGGCGGTGCGGATGCGCCCGAGGCAGCGGAGCAGCTGTTCCCGCCCCGCCGCCGCCTCGGGCCAGACGGATGCGGAGGGGAGCCCGAGTTCGCCGATCAGCTCCCCGAGCTCCGCTTCGGGAGTGAAGGCGAGCAGGATGCGGCCGCTGCCGGTCGCATAGAGGTCGCGGAACCGGATGCGGGCGGTGTCGATATAGAACCGCGGATTGAAGTTGCTGTGGCAGAGGATGTAGCGGCAGCCGCGGCGGCGGACGGCGAACAGGACGGATTGGCCGATGCTGCGGGCGCACTCCTTTACGGCGGCGGTGACGAAACGCAGGAATTCGTCGTCGTAGAGCCGCCCCCCGGCAAGGTGGTACGGGACCGGCCCGAGCCGGTAGCCCTTGCGCGGACCCGGCTGCTCGAGATAGCCGAGCTCGGCGAGGTCGCGGAGAATCCGGGCCGCCGTCGGCTGCGGGAGCCCGAGCGCTTCGGCCGTTTCTCCCGGCAGGACCGGGTGCGGACTGTTCGCGGCATACTCGAGAACGTCGAATGTTTTCTGCAGGACCTTGATCATGATTCACAATAAGAATTTTAATTGCTGTTTTACGATATATTATGGATGAAGATGCGGGGAATGTCAAGCCGCGCTGCAGGAGAATCGGCGGATAAAAAGTCCGGATTCGCCATGTGAATTTTAATGCGGAACGGAGTGCGGCGCGAAAAAGACGGATTTTTTCGGGATCCGGGATTTGCATTCGGGAATTAACTTGTTACCTTAACTTCGTAAGCAGCCTGCGTCCGGGACGGGCGCGGGCGGAAAAATAATCATTCGAGGGTGCTTTATGCAGGAGAATGCAATGACTTGGAGCGGGCGGGAACTTCTGGACTGCTTTGAACCGTATCCCGGAGCGTCGCTGACGGCGGACGGTACGGTGCGGATCGTGACGACGGCGGAGGCGCCGCGTCTGGCGTGCCGGGCCGGAGCGCTGCATCCGACCGGGAAATACCTGATCGTCGAAATGGCCGCCTGCGGCGGCGAGAGCGCGGAGCTTTTTCTGCACGGGGTCTGGTGGGAGCGGACCGGCCGGCGCATCATGCTGATCGCCGACGGGAAATTCCACCGTTACAACCTCGACCTCGGCAATGTCGACCCGGACGATGCGGAAATTTACGCGACCCACCTTCTTCCGACCGATGCGCCGGGTGCGGAGGTGAAAATCAGATCCATGCGTTTTTCGGATCTTCCGGAAGGCGAGCCCTCCATCCGCTTCCACTGGGCCGGGATGGGCGAGGCGTTCAACCGGATCGGGCAGGGGCCGCGCGAGTTTGTGGTCAGCCTCGAGAACCAGGGCGGGGAGGGCTCCCGCGACCTTGAGATTGCGGAGCTGACGCTTCCGCCGGGCGTCCGGGTCGCCGCGCAGGATGAGGCGTGGCGGAAGCTGCCGCCCATCGGTGCGAACGACTGCTGCAACGGCCGGTTTCCGCTGGAAGCCGACGCTCCGGTCAAAGGGGAGTTTGCCATCCGCCTGAAGGGGACGAACGCCCCGGCGGAGGCGTATCGCGGCACGCTTGAGTTTCTGCCGGACCTCGGGCTGCCGAAGGCCGATTACGTGCCGGAGCCGACGCCGGCCGACACCGGCGACATCGAGCTCGGCGCGCTCTACTTCCCGGGCTGGACCAGCACCGGCCGGTGGGATACGATCATCGAGACCGCGCCGGAGCGCCGTCCGCTGCTCGGCTACTACCAGGAAGGCGACCCCGAGCTGGTCGACTGGCAGATCAAGTGGGCGGTCGAGTGCGGCATCAAATTCCTGCTGGTCGACTGGTACTGGAGCGCGGGCCGGATGGGGCTTCACGAATGGCTGGACGGCTACGAGAAGTCGCGCTACAAGTCGCAGATCAAGTGGGCGATGATGTGGGCGAACCACAATCCGCCCGGCACGCACTCGGTGCAGGACCAGATCAACGTCACGCAGCACTGGATCGATCACTACTTCAACACGCCGGGCTACTACAGGATCGACGGCAAGCCCGTGGTCATGGTCTGGATGTGGGAGAATATGGACCGCGACCTCGGCGAAGGCGCTTCGACGAAGCTGCTCGAACTGTCGCAGGAGATGGCGCGCAAGGCCGGCTACCCCGGCATCTACTTCATCGACATGAAGTGGCCGGAGGCCGGTACCTCGCCCGAAATCATCGGCAAGATCAGGGAGGTCGGCTTCGACTGCACGTCGATTTACCACTATATGGAGTCCGGCGGCCGCGGCGTGAACCAGTATTTCTACCACTTCGACGACGTCGCCGCCACGAACGCCGACCACTGGGAGGCGCTGTACGAAACCGGCATCCTGCCGTTCCTGCCGAATCTGTCGACCGGCTGGGACGACCGGCCGTGGCACGGCTGCGCCGGCTGTTCGATTCCGGGCCGTACGGTTGCGGCCTTCGAGAAGATCTGCGCCGATGCGCGCGCCTTTGCGGAGCGGACCGGCATCAGGCGGCTGCTGGTCGCTCCTCTGAACGAGTGGGGGGAAGGGTCGTATGCTGAACCGAACACGGAGTTCGGCTTCGGCATGTACGAGGCGCTCCGCAAAACGTTTGCAAAGGAACCGGCCGGCGGCTGGCCGCTCTGGTACGGGCCGGAGGACGTCGGGCGGACGGCGCGGCAGTTCCGCAACCCCGAAGAGACGCGGCGGACGAAGTGGAACTTCGCGGACGGGGCGCAGGGGTGGCACGGAGAAGCGGTCCGGACGCCGGTTTCGGGCTCGCTGGAGCTCGACCTGCGCGGAGCGAGGACGATGATTTCGGTGCCGCGCGACCTCTGCCGGACCTGGAAGCACTCGTCCCTGACGCTGAAGCTGGCGGCGGCCGCGCCGGAAGGGAAGGCGGCGGTGCGCGTACTCTGGTTCAGCACTTACAGCTGCAACTGGCGGAACGGCTCCGCTCCGGTCGAAATCGTCGCCGACGGCGTGGAGCGAGAATACCGCATCCCGGTCGCTTCGGACCCGGATGCGCCGACGATCGCGACCCGGCTCGGCGTGCGTTTCGAGGCCGCTTCCGGCGCGGAGTTCCGGATTTCCGGAATGGAGCTCGAATAAAACCGGTTTCGGACGCGGAAGGCGGCTCTTTGCCGCCCTCGCGCCGGAACGGCGTAAATTTTCCGTTTTTTTGAGACAAAACGGAGAATGGCTATTTCAAAACCTTGCCTTTTGTGCTATAATATTAGCAGTGCTGAAAATGCGCTTTTATGATAGCGGCGCCGCTTTGCCGGGGCCGCGCGGGGAAGACGTTGACTGGTGTGAGATCGCGGTCGCCGCGGTCGGAGCATGATGATAGGGTTGCGGCGGGCCTCTGATCCGCCTTGACATAGGCGCTCTCTCTTTTGCCGGAGGAGTGCCGGACCGTATGGGAGATATGTGCCGGACATATCCGCCGGAACTCCGGCGGGAGGGATGGAACGGTGTTTTTCTCATGATTATCTGATCTGGCCGAATGCGTCTTGCGATTCTCCGACGATATTGTCATGGATACGGGAATTGCGGGATGGAAGAGAATCTGTTCAATCTGGATGAGACGGAAGAGGCGGCGTCCGCCGCGGAGCCGGCTGCGGCCCCGGGCGCGGATATGCCGCTCGCGGCGCGTCTTCGCCCGCGCAAGCTCTCCGAATACATCGGCCAGACCCATCTGCTCGGCGAGGGGCAGCTGCTCCGGCGCGCGATCGATGCGGACCGGTTCAGCTCGATCATCCTCTCCGGCCCTCCCGGAACCGGCAAGACCAGCCTTGCCGAAGTCGTGGCCCGTCTCAGCAATTCGGAGTTCGTCCGGCTTTCGGGAGTCACTTCGAGCGTGGCAGACGTGCGCAAGGCGATCGCCGGGGCGGTGACCCGCCGCCGGATCAGCGGGCGCAAAACCATTCTTTTCGTGGATGAGATCCACCGCTTCAGCCGCTCTCAGCAGGATTCCCTCCTGCCGGACGTCGAGAACGGCAATGTCCGCCTGATCGGGGCGACCACCCACAATCCGCAGTTTTACGTGATCGGGGCGCTGCTTTCGCGTTCGCTGGTCTTTCTGCTCCAGCCGCTCAGCGAGGAGGAGACGCGGCGGCTCATCGCGCAGGCGCTGGCCGACGACCGCGCGTTCCCGGGCCGCCGCGTCGAGGTATCGGACGAAGCCGCCGGATTCCTCGCCTCCGTGTCGGAAGGCGATGCGCGGCGCACGCTGAACGCGCTCGAGATCGCCGTGCTGACCACTCCGCCGGGAGAAGACGGCGTGATCCGGGTCGGGTTGCGCGAGGCGGAGTCGTCGGTCCAGAAGAAGATGATCGTCTACGGCGACGACGGCCATTACGACACCGCGTCGGCCTTCATCAAAAGCATGCGCGGCAGCGACGCCGATGCGGCGGTCTACTATCTGGCCAAGATGCTGCACGCCGGGGAGGATATCCGTTTCATCGCGCGGCGGATCGTGATTTTCGCCTCCGAGGATGTCGGCAATGCCGATCCGCGCGCGCTCTCGGTCGCGACGGCGGCGATGCAGGCGGTCGACATGATCGGGCTGCCGGAGGCGCGGATCATCCTGTCGCAGGCGGTCACCTATTGCGCGACCGCGCCGAAGAGCAACGCCGCGCTGCAGGCGATCGAGCTGGCGTCGGCCGATGTTGCGAAGGACCGGGTCCAGCCGATTCCGCTGGCGCTGCGCGACGCGCATTATAAAGGCGCGGAGACGCTCGGCCACGGCGTCGGTTATGTGAATCCGCACGATGCGGGCGGGTTCGTCGCGCAGGATTATCTGTCGGTGGACCGGCGTTACTACGAGCCGAAGGCGATCGGCTACGAGGCGAAGATCAGAGAGCGGGTCGATTACTGGCGGAGCCTCAGGAGATACGGGAAGGAGGCGGCCGCAAATGAATAAGAAGGAGCTGCGGGAGCGGTTTCTCGCGCTGCGCCGGGCGATCAGCCCGGAGCGGCGGCGCGATGCCGATGCGGCGATCTGCCGGAACATCCGGCGGCTGCCGTGCTGGCGCGATGCGGAGCATGTCGCGCTCTACGCCTCGGACGGGGAGGAACCGGATCTGGGCGAACTCCCGGGCGAGCCGGGGAAACGGTTTTACTTTCCGCGTTACAACGCAGAGGAGAAACAATATGAGCTTGTCGGGGTCGTCGATCCTGCAAGCGAGCTTGTCAGGGCGAAGTTCGGGCTTCTCGAACCGCGTCCGGAGCTCCCGGCCGCGCCGGCCGGCATTCTGGCGCAGATGCTGTTTCTGACGCCGGCGGTTGCGTGTGACCGCCGCGGCGTCAGGCTCGGGCGGGGCGGCGGGTTTTACGACCGGCTGCTCGCCGGAGAAAACCGGGCAGTCGCGGCGATCGTCTACGCCTGCCAGTTGACGGAGAGTCTGCCTCGGGAGCCGCATGACCGCATGGTCGGCTTTGCGGTGACCGAAGAAGATATTCTGACGTTCTAATTATGGAAAAGGGGAGCTCCTGTCGCGGAGACGGTTCCCCGCAATGAAAAAGGGAAGTGATAATGAACAATCTGTTGTGGGCAGCGGCAGCCCGGGTGCCGATCGGGGTGACGGAGCCGAACGTCGATCTGGTGTCCGGAGGCGGCTATGTCTCCTACTGGGCGCTGATCGCCGTGGCCTGCATTTTCTGCTTCATCGGCATCGCCGCCGGGATGCTGCTGAATAACTGGATCCAGAAAATGCAGAAGGATTCCGCGAACAAGGCCGCCGACAAGATCCGGCAGGATGCGCAGCGGGAAGCCGAACACATCCTGCGCGACGCCCGCGTGTCGGCCAAGGGCGAGACCCTGAAGATGCGCGAGGACTGCGAGCAGGAGATCAAGGAACGCCGCCGCGAGCAGACGAACAATGAGAAGCGTCTCGCCCAGCGCGAGGAGCTGCTCGACCGCCGCGCCGATTCGATGGATGCGAAGGCCAAGAATCTCGAAAAGCAGGAAAAGGAGATCGAAACCCTGCGGGAGCGGCTTTCGAACCGCGAACAGGAGCTTTCAAAGAGTATTTCGCAGCAGATCGACGAACTCGAACGCATCGCCCAGCTCGGGCGTGAAGAGGCGCGCGGAATCCTGCTTGAGAAGCTCAAGAACGAAATCAAGAATGAATCCGGCATCATGGTCCGGAATCTGCTCGAGGAAGCGAAGGCGAAAAGCGAGCGCGAGGCGCGCCGCATTCTGACCTACGCGATTCAGCGTTATGCGAGCGACTGCACGTATGAGCGCACCACGGCGACCATCCCGCTGCCGAGCGACGAGATGAAGGGGCGGATCATCGGCCGTGAGGGACGCAACATCCGCGCGATCGAGGCGGCGACCGGCGTCAGCATCCTCATCGACGATACGCCCGAGGCAGTGGTCATCAGCTGCTTCGACCCGGTGCGCAAGGAGATTGCGCGGCAGCTCATGGAGCGGCTCATCGGCGACGGACGCATCCACCCGACCCGTGTCGAGGAGCTGGCCAAGAAGATCGGCAAGGAGCTCGAGGAAGAGCTTTACCAGGTCGGCGAAGCCGCCGTGCTCGAGACCGGCATCCAGGGCGTTTCTCCGCAGATCATGAAGCTGCTCGGCCGCCTGAAATACCGTTACAGCTTTTCGCAGAACGTGCTGCAGCACTCGCTCGAGACCGCTTATTTCATGGGCATGATCGCGGCGGAGCTCGGGCTCGACGAACAGAAGGCGAAGCGGATCGGCCTCTTCCACGACCTCGGCAAGGCGATCGACCACGAGGTAGAGGGGCCGCACGCCCAGATCGGCGCGGATCTGCTGCGCAAGCACAACGAGGCGAAGGACGTCATCCACGCCGTCGCTGCGCACCACGGCGAGATCGAGCCGGACAGCCTCTACGACATCCTGATCAGCGCCTGCGACACGCTGAGCGCATCGCGCCCCGGCGCGCGCAGCGAGACGACCGAGCTCTACCTGAAGCGGCTTGAGCAGCTTGAATCGATCGCGCACGAGTTCTCCGGCGTCGAATCCTGCTTCGCGCTGCAGGCCGGCCGCGAGATCCGCGTGGTGGTCATTCCGGAGAAGGTCGCCGAAGGCGAAGCGCAGATGCTCGCCCGGGAAATCTGCGACCGGATCGAGAAAGAGATGACCTATCCGGGCCAGATCAAGGTCACGATCATTCGCGAAACCCGTTCCGTCGAGTACGCGAAGTAAGAGTTCCGGTTCAAAACGGCGGGAAAACGATGCTTCGGCTTGTTTTTCCGCCGCTTTTCGTGTATAGTATGTTCCGATGATATCTAATGTGTCTTTCATACCGGTTTCGGATTGTGAGCAGGGAAAATGAAGCAGGAAAGTCGGGTCAGGCTTGAAGTCGATTTAAAGAAACTGTCCGGGAATTTCAATGAGATCCGGCGGCGTGTCGCGCCGACCGCCGTCATGGCGGTGCTGAAGGCGAACGCCTACGGGCTCGGCGTGCTTCCCGTGGCGGAGACCGTGAGGGCGGCCGGGGCCGCCTGTTTCGGTGTCGCCGAGATCAACGAGGCGATCGAGCTTGCCCCGCTCGGGCTGCCGGTGCAGATCCTCGGGAACCTGCTGCCGGACGAGATCGCGCCTGCCGTCGAATACGGCATCGTCTGCCCGCTCAACGACCTCGGCATGGCGAAGGAGATCAGCGCCGAGGCGGTCCGGCAGAACCGGCGCGTCCGCGGAGCGGTCACGGTCGACTCCGGCATGGGACGGCTCGGCATGCAGGCCGCCGCCGCGGCGCGGGAGATCCTGGCGATGCGCGCGCTGCCGAACCTTGAGCTTGTCGGCATTTACTCCCACTGTTCGAGCGCGTATCAGCGTTATGACGACTATACGGCGCTGCAGCTCGGCCGCTTCAAGGCGCTGCTGGCGGAACTGGCGGCGGAGGGGATGACCTTTCCGTTCGTCCATATCGCGGCTTCGGATGCGCTCAATAATTTCCCGGAGAGCACGCGCCCGCCGTTCACGCTCTGCCGCTGCGGGATCAACATGTACGGTTATTGCGATCCGGAGGTCCGTCCTTCGATGCATCTCGTGCCGGTGGTCGAACTCAAGACCCGGCTGGCGGCGGTGCGGATTCTCCCGACCGGGGCGTCGATCGGCTATGGCCGGATGCACCGGCTGCGGCAGGATACCCGCGTCGGCACCATCGCGGCCGGTTATGCCGACGGGCTGCCGCTCGCGCTGTCGAACCGCGGTTACGTGCTTGTGAACGGCCGGCTCTGCCCGGTGCTCGGCCGCATTTCGATGGACTATACGACGATTTCGCTCGAGAATGTGCCGGAGGCGCAGCCGGGAGATGAAGTGGTCTGCGTCGGCACACAGGGCGACCAGACGATTACGCTGGAGGAGTGGGCGCAGTTGAAGGGAACCCACGCCTACGAGCTGCTCTGTTCGATCGGCAGCCGGGTCGGAAGGAGTTACCTTTCGTGAGGGAAGAAGGGAACAGCGGCGGCAAGACGGCGATCTTGACCGCGATCGAGGCGAATCGCGAATTTTTCAGGGGCGGCGGCCGCGATTCCGTGCCGCGCCGCCGTGAGATGCTGCGGCATATGCTCGATTTTCTGCAGACGCACCGCGACAAGGTTTTTTCGGCGTTGAGCGCCGATTTGCATAAGTCGGAGTACGAAGCCGCGATGACCGAATACCTGCCGGTCTGCGGTGTGCTGCGTTACTTGATCCGCAAACTGCCGTCTCTGGCGAAGGCGCGGCGCGGCGCGATTTCTCCGCTGAATTTTCCGGCTCGCGGCAGGATTCTGCCGGAGCCTTACGGGCAGGTGCTCGTGTTTGCGACCTGGAACTATCCGCTGCTGCTGGCGCTGGAACCGGCCTGCGGCGCCCTTGCCGCCGGCAACCGGGTCGTGCTGAAGCTGACCGACAAGGCGCAGCGCACGACGCAGTTCCTGCGCTGGATGATTGCGGAGTGCTTTCCGAACGGAGAGATGATCGCCGTGCACGAGGAACTCGAATTCGACGAAATTCTGAATGGGAAGTTCGATTATATTTTCTTCACGGGCGGCGGGGCCGCCGGAAAGCATGTCTACGAACGCGCCGCCGAACAGCTGACGCCGGTCACGCTTGAGCTCGGCGGTAAAAGTCCGTGCCTCGTCTGCAAAGGCGCCGACCTGCGGCTCGCCGCGAAGCGGATCGCCTGGGGCAAATTCACGAATGCGGGGCAGACCTGCATCGCTCCGGACTATCTGCTGATCCAGCAGGAGCTCAAAGAGCCGTTTCTGGTCGAGCTGCGGCGATGGATTCGGAAGTTCTACGGCGACGAGCCGGTGGACAATCCGGACTATCCGTGGATCATCAACGAACAGCAGTTCGCCCGGCTCGCGAAGCTGGCCGAACACGGTCGCCTGGTGGCCGGCGGCGAGCGCAACCCGGACCGGTTCTGCATCGCGCCGACCGTGATTGACGGGATCGGCTGGGACGATCCTCTGATGGAGCGTGAAATTTTCGGCCCGATCCTGCCGGTATTGACCTTCCGGTCGGACGAAGATCTGCTTGCGATGCTGGAAGGGAAGCCGAAGCCGCTCGCGCTCTACTGCTTCGGCGGGAGCCGCCGTTTCCGGCGCACGCTGCTCGATGCGACGAGTTCGGGGGCCGTGGTGTTCGACGATGTGGTCATGCACTTCGTGAATCCGGAGCTGCCGTTCGGCGGCGTCGGCGCGAGCGGAATCGGCGCGTATCACGGGCGCCGGACGTTCGAGACGTTCACGCATTACAAGCCCGTGATGTACCAGTCGCGACTGATCGACTGGCCGGTGCGGTATCCGCCGTTCCGGGGCTGGAAGCTGAAACTCATGAAATTCATAACCCGAAGATAAGGAGAACCATCATGTCCGGAATTTTCAAAGCCTACGATATCCGCGGAGTCTATCCGGTCGATCTCGACGCCGCCATGGCCGAGGCGATCGGCCGCGCCTACATTGAGTTCACCGGCGCGAAGAAAGTCGTGGTCGGCCGTGACATGCGTCCGCACTCGGAGCCGCTGTTCCAGGCGCTGGCCAAAGGGATGGTCGCGCAGGGAGCGGAGGTGATCGACATCGGCATGTGCTCGACGCCGCAGAGCTACTTTGCGAACGGCACGCTGAAGGCGGACGGCAGCGTCATGATCACCGCGAGCCACAATCCGGGAGAGTGGAACGGCTTCAAGCTCTGCCGGGCGAACGCCGTGCCGATTTCGGGTTCGACCGGAATCATGGATATCCAGAAGATCGTCGAAAACAGATCCTGGAAGGAGTGCGGCAAACCGGGCCGCATCACAACTTACGACATCAGGCCGGAGTACGCCGCGTTCCTGCGCAGGTTTGCGAAGATGGACCGCAAGCTGAAGGTCGTCGTCGATTACGCGAATGCGATGGGCCTCTACGAGATCGGCGGAATCACGGACCTCTTCGACATCGTGCCGCTCTACGACACGCTCGACGGCACTTTCCCGAACCATGAGGCGAACCCGCTGCATCTGGCCACGCTCGATGCGATCCGGGCGAAAGTGGTCGAAGCCGGCGCCGATTTCGGTGCGGCGTTCGACGGTGATGCGGACCGCTGCGGCTTCATCGACGACAAAGGTGAAATCATCCCGATGGATCTCTTCACGGCGCTGATCGCGCAGGACATTCTTTCGGACGGCCCGGCGACGATCCTCTACGACCTGCGGAGCAGCCGCGCGGTTCCGGAGTGCATCCGCGCGAACGGCGGCAAGGCGATCCAGAGCCGGGTCGGCCATGCGTTCATCAAGGCGCAGATGCGTGAGAACGACGCGGTCTTCGCGGGCGAGCTCTCGGGGCATTACTATTTCAAGGAGAATTTCACGGCCGAGTGCCAGGGGCTGGCGCTGATCAAGCTCGCGAACCTCGTCTGCAAGAAGGGCAAGCCGGTCAGCGAGCTCGTCGCTCCGCTGCGCAAGTATTTCTCGTCGGGCGAAATCAACTCGACGGTCGCGGATGTGAAGCCGGTCCTCGATGCGATCCGCAAAAAATATGCCGACGGCAACATGTATGAGCTCGACGGCATTTCGTCTGAATATCCGAACTGGTGGTTCAATGTCCGCAGCTCGAACACCGAGCCGCTGCTCCGCCTCATCGTCGAGGCGGACAGCGAAGCGTTGATGGAAGAGAAGCGGGATGAACTGTTGAAACTGATCCGCGGCTGAATGGGTCGGCCCGGAGTAATCGAGTAAGGAGAAGAAATCATGAAGAAAGTCACTTTGATGTTCGCCGGAGCCGTTGTCGCGGCCGGACTGCTTGCCGGCTGCGGCAGCAGCGTCGACGAGAACAAGACGCCGGAACAGATCCGGCAGGAGATCGCGAGCTGGGATTCGGCCAAGATTCAGAAGGCCGTCGATGAGTACACGAAGGCGATTGCCGCGAAGACCGAAGAGCTCAACGCCGCGCTTGCCAAGGTCAAGGATCTCTCGCCGCAGGAACTGCTCGGCGACAAGGGCCGCCAGCTGAAGGCCGAGGCCGACAAGATCGGCGAATCGCTGAAGAAGCTGAAGGACAACATGGCGGCTTACGCCGAAGGCCTGAAGGCGAAGGCGGCGAAGTAACACGCACCGGGACAGCGGGATGAAGCAGGAATATTTCGACATCTATGACGAAGCGGGCAACCGGATCGGCCGCGCTCTGCGGAGCGAGTGCCACGGGAATCCGGCGCTTCTGCATCATACGAGTCATGTGGTGGTGTTTCACCCCGCCGGCGGCCGGATTCTGCTGCAGAAGCGTTCGCGGTCGAAGGATATCCAGCCCGGGAAGTGGGATACCGCCGTCGGCGGCCACGTTGACGCGGGCGAGGATTATCTCACCGCCGCATTGCGCGAGCTCCGCGAAGAGCTCGGCGTGACGGCTTCGGCCGGCGAACTCCGGCACCTGTTCGATTCGAAGATCCGCAATGCGGTCGAATCCGAAGATGTCCGGGTATACGCCCTGCGGTCCGCCGGGCCGTTCCGTTTCCAGCCGGAAGAGATCGACGAGATTCGCTTCTGGACGGCGGACGAACTGGCCGGGCCGGAAAACCGGGAGAGCTTCACCCCGAACCTGATCGCGGAGCTCGCGCTCCTGCGGGAAAAGGGGCTGTTGTGAGTCAGGCGCCGGCTCAGCACTCGTTTTTCGCTGCGGCCAGGCGCCGTTTTTTTGCCGATTTCCAGGGTAGGCTCGGGGTGGTCGGCATTCTGATTTTACTGGTGCCTGCCGTCGCGGCGCCGTTGCTGGCCAATGGCCGGCCGCTGCTGGTTTTCGGAAAAGAAGGGCTCCGGCTTCCGTTCCTGCCTTTTCTGTTTGCTCCGGATTCGACCGAATTTCTGGTGGAACAGTTTTTCAACTATGTCCTGCTGCTGCTGCCGCTCTGGCTGCTGATCGCCCTGATCGTTCGCCGGCAGTTCCCGCGGCGGATTCTGTGCGGAGCGGCCGCGCTGCTTCTGCTGCTGCCGTTCGCGGCGGCGCGCCCGAAGCTCGATAAGACCGACTATCGCCTGGCGGCGGCGGAGTCCGGCGAACGGGCCGTTTTCGCGCCGATTCCGTATGGACCGTTCGAAATTATCGCCAGGCCCTATCAGAAGCCCTCCCGGGAGCACTGGCTCGGCACCGACGAAGTCGGCCGCGATGTGGCCAGCCGCATGATTTACGGCGCGCGCGCTTCGCTGGCGGTCGGACTCTTCGCTACGGCGATCGCGCTGGTCATCGGCACCCTGGTCGGGTTGATGGCCGGCTATTATCGCGGCTGGTTCGACCTGGCGGTCATGCGCCTCGTGGAAATCCTGCTCTGTTTCCCGACCTTCCTGCTTCTGCTGATTCTGATGTCGATCCTGAAAGACCGCAAGTTCGAGCAGTCGATCCTCGTCGTCATTGCTGTGATCGGGCTCACCGGCTGGATCGGGCTGACGTTCCTTGTCCGCGGCGAAGTGCTCAAGCAGCGGGCGCTGCCGTACATCCAGAGCTGCGAGGTGGTCGGCATCTCCGCCTGGCGGACGATGACGGTCCATCTGCTGCCGAACATCACCGGGCCCATCCTCATCAGCTTCACCTTTGGCGTGGCGGGTGCGATTCTGGCCGAAAGCGGCCTCAGCTTCCTCGGTTTCGGCGTCCAGCCGCCGACGGCGAGCTGGGGCGGGCTGCTGCGCCAGGCGTTCGACAATCCGCTCGAATACTGGCATCTGACGCTGTTTCCCGGCATCGCCCTCTTCATCGCCGTTCTCGCCTTCAACTTCACCGGCGAGGGGCTCCGGAAAGCGTTGTTTCCGCGGTAATAAAAAAAACTCCCCGGCAAGTGCATGTCACGCCTTGCCGGGGAGTTCTGCTTCTTTCCGCCGGTCAGATCAGCGAATCCCAGAGTGCGGCATTCTCGAGTTTTTCGCGGATGCAGTTCGCGAAGGAAGCCGCCATGGCGCCGTCTACAACGCGATGGTCGGCGGACACGGTGACTTTCATGATGTCGCGGATCACGATTTCCCCGTCGCGCACGACCGGGGTCGGGATGCAGCTGGCCACGGCGAGAATCGCGCTTTCGCCCGGATTCACGATCGCCTGGAAGCTTTCGACGTTCATCATGCCCATATTCGAGATCGTGAAGGTGCCGCCCTTCATCTCATCCGGAGTGAGTTTGCCGGAACGCGCCTTTTCGGCGAGTTCGCCGGACTCGGCCTGGATTTCGTCGAGCCCCTTGCGGTCCGCGTTCGCGATGACCGGGACGACGAGACCGTTGTCGACCGAAACCGCCATGCCGATGTTGACCTTCGATTTCTGCGAAACCGAGTTGCCGTCGCAGAACGAGTTCACGTTCGGGAACTCCTTGAGCGCCAGGGCGACCGCCTTGATGATGAAGACGTTGACGGAGAGGTTGATCCCCTCTTCCTTCAGCTTTTTGCGCTTTTTCATGAGGTCGCTCATGTCGATTGCGACGGTCACGTAGAAGTGCGGAATCGTCTGCTTCGACTGGGTCAGCCGCTGCGCGATGACCTTGCGCATGGTGTTGAACGGCTTCGGACGCTCCGCGATCGCGGCCTTCACATCCGCGATCGTGATGCGGCCGCCGTCGCCGGAGCCTTCGAGTTCGGCCATTTCGAGCTTCGCCTCAGCCGCGAGGTTCAGCGCGACCGGGGTGATTTTGCGCTTGAAGTATCCGGTCGATTCGAGATAGTTTTTCACATCCTGCTCTGTCACGCGCGTTCCGGCGGCCGGAACCTTCGCGAGATTGATCAGGTAGCCTGCCGCGAACTTCTTCGCCCGCGGCGAAACCGGCTTCTTCGCCGGGGCCGGCACGGTTTTCGGGGCCGGCACCGGGGCAGCGGCGACGACGACGGGTGCAGGTGCAGCCGGAGCGGGTGCGGGAGCCGCCGCCTTCTGTGCGGCAGGCGCGGGCGCTGCCTGCGGAGCCGGGGCGGGAACCGGAGCCGGGGCAGAGGCCGCCGGGGCAGCGGCGGGAGCCGCCGCCAGCATGTCGGCCGGAATCTGCTCGCCGGGTTCGCCGACGATCGCCGCGGTCGTGGTCATGACCGGGACTTCGACGCCGACCGGAGTTACGATCTTCAGGATCGTGCCTTCGAACTGCGATTCGACTTCGAGTACGGCCTTGTCGGTTTCGACTTCAAAAAGGACGTCGCCCTTCTTGATCTTGTCGCCTTCCTTGACCCGCCACGAGGCGATGGTCACGGTCTCTTCGGACTGTCCGAGTTTCGGAACGGGTATCTTGGTCGCCATAATGAATGTCTCCTGTTCCGTTGAATCAGTAAAGCTTCTTCACGGCCGCGACGATGTCGGCGGCGGTCGGCAGGAACGCCTCTTCGAGCGTGTAGGCCTGCGGAGCGATGCCGTTCTTCGCGCCGATCTTCAGAACCGGGGCGTCGAGGTCGTCGAAGCAGTTCGCCACGACCTGCGAAACGATTTCACCCGTGAAACTGCCGATGTCGACGCACTGGCTGACCACCACGCAGCGACCGGTCTTGCGCACCGACGCGAAGATCGCCTCTGAGTCGAACGGAACCAGCGTGCGCGGGTCGATGACTTCAGCGGAGATGCCTTCCCCCGCGAGGGTTTCCGCCGCCTTCAGGGCGTCGGCCACCGCCGGGCCCCAGGCGACGATCGTCACGTCGGAGCCTTCACGGACGATATTCGCCACGCCGAACGGCACCGTGTAATCCTCTTCCGGCACCACGCCCTTCACGTTGTAGAGCAGCTGGCCTTCGACGAAGACGACCGGATTGTTCGTGCGGACCGCGGTCTTGATCATGCCCTTCGCGTCATACGGATTCGACGGATAGGCGACGTAGGTCCCCGGAATGTGGGCGAACATCGATTCGAGTGACTGCGAGTGCTGGCCGCCGTATCCCTTGCCGCCGCCGACGCTGCAGCGCACGACGAGCGGGACTTCGGTCGAGGCGCCGGTCATGTAGTGCCACTTCGCGGCCTGGTTCGAAATCTGGTCGGACGACATCAGCGCGAAGTCCATGTACATGAGTTCGGCCACCGGGCGGTAGCCGGTCATCGCCATGCCGACCGCCGCGCCGCAGATGCAGGCTTCGGAGATCGGGGTGTTGAGGACGCGGTCGCGGCCGAATGCCTCGAGCATACCTTTCGAGAGTTTGAAGGCGCCGCCGTATTCGGCGACGTCTTCACCGAAGAGCACGACGCGCTTGTCGCGGGCCATTTCCTCGCAGAGCCCTTCCTTGATTGCGTCGCGGTAGGTCGTCATGCCGTTCGCATCGCGCTTGGCGCGCGGCAGCGGCTCATAGAGTTTCGGATCGGCATAGGCGGCCGGGACGACGTCGCTGCTGCCGTCGGTGTACATGTACTTGATCACGTCGGCCGGATTCGGGTCCGGGGCGTCGGCGGCGCGGCGTGCGGCGCGGGCGTTCCGGGCGGCGACCTTCGCTTCCAGTGCCGAGAGCTCCTTCTCGTTCATGATTTTCGCCTCGAGAATCCGCTGGCGGAAGGTCACTACCGGGTCGACCTCCTTCCAGCGCGCTTCCTCCTCGCGGGTGCGGTATTCGTTGCGCGGGTCGGAGAGCGAGTGGCCGTAGTAGCGGTAGGTGTCGAATTCGAGCAGGATCGGGCCTTCGCCCTTCTTCGCCAGCGCCTTGGCGCGGCCGATCGCGTCGCGGACCGCGAGGATGTCCATGCCGTTCACGACTTCGGCGTGCATGTTGTCGTTGTCGAAGCCGGCGGCGCGGCGGGCCAGGTGGTCGACGCCGGTCACTTCGCCGTCGGCGCGGCCGGTCATGCCGTAGTGGTTGTTGATCAGGCAGTAGATGATCGGCAACCCGAACTTCGTTTCAGCCAGCGGTCCGTCGAACTGATCCTGGCTCGCCCAGTTCAGCGACTCGAGGACGACGCCGTTCGAATAGGCGCCGTCGCCCGCGAACGAGCAGACCACGCGGCCCTTCATGTTGTCGTCGATGCGGCAGGTCATGGCCGCGCCGGTCGCGATCGGAATGCCGCCGCCGACGATCGCGTTCGCGCCGAGGTGGCCGACGCGGAAGTCCGCGATGTGCATGCCGCCTCCGCGCCCCTTGCCGTAGCCGTCCTCTTTGCCGAACAGCTCGGCGATGGTGCGGAAGATATGGTCCTCCATGACCGCTTCCCGCAGCTCTTCGCCGGAGAGGCTCGAGAATTCGGGGCAGCGCTCGCGGAGCTCCTGTTCGGTCATCTGCTTGATCGCGTGGAAGCCCTTCGCAATCGAGTCGCCGTGGCCGCGGTGCGTGCTCGTGATGAGGTCGGTGATGTTCAGCATCGAGCAGACGCCCGATGCGGTCGCCTCCTGCCCGATGGAGAGGTGGGTCGGCCCGCGGTAGTTGTAATCGCTGATGACTTCGTATGCGCCGGTGCGGCACTTGTTGATCATGTCTTCGAATTCACGGATCACGAGCATTGATTCGTAGAGGTCGGAGACTTCGGATTTCGTGATCTCCTTCGCCTTGAACTCGTCGGCCAGCGTCTTCGAGAACGTGTAGGCCGGAATCGGCTTGAGCTTGATGGTTTCTTTACGGAAGCTGGGACCGCGATCGGAGAGATAGTTGTTCGCCATTTTGCTTTTCCTTACTTGTTGACGAGGTTTATGCCTGAATGATCTCGATATTGTGCTTCTTCAGTATCTTCATGAATTCCGGCGGTATGCCGGAGTCGGTTACGACAAAGCGGAAATCGTCGAGCGTGCCGGCGTTGACCAGCGACGCCCGGCCGAATTTGCCGGAGTCGGCCAGCAGGACCGACATGCCGGCCCGGCCGAGAATGAGCTTTTTCGTGAAGGCTTCTCCGGGATCGGTCGTCGAGACGCCGGCGGCCGTGAAACCGATGGTGCCGAAAAACGCTTTGCCGATATGGAGCGCTTCGCCGATCGGTGTGGTCAGCGGGCCGACCAGCGTGCGCGAAAGCGGGCGGAATTCGCCGCCGAGCAGGATCAGCCGGTGACGCGACTCCATGAGCTCGGCCGCCGCCATCAGGGAATTGGTCACGACCGTGAGGTTGCGGCGGCTCCCGAGTTTGCGCGCCAGCGCGAGTACGGTGCTGCCGCCGTCGAGATAGATCGAGTCGCCGTCTTCGATAAGGGCGAGGGCGGCTTCGGCGATACGCTCCTTTTCGGCGGCGCGGAGCGTGGTTTTCTCGTGGAACAGCGGTTCGCGCTTTTCATCGTCGCCGCCGACGCGGATCGCTCCGCCGTGCACGCGCTGAACGGCGCCGCGGTTCTCAAGGGAGTGCAGATCGCGCCGCACCGTCGCCTCGGAGACCTGGAGCGCGCCGGCCAGTTCGGCGATGGTGCGCACTCCGTCGCCGAGCGCCGCAAGAATCAGGTCCTCGCGCTCCGGCGAAAGCAGTTTCCGGTTGTTCCCATTGCTTCCCATGCTTATATCTTATCACATTTTTTTACTTTTGCAAGTTTTTGAAAGAATTTGAAAGATATTTTTTATTTGCCGTTTTGTTTGACTTTTCTCGATTGCTGTAAGATATTACCTCGGAGAAGCGTCAGAATTACAGATAACGGCGGGTGGAGCTGCTCCAATGAATTTTCGGGCATTCCTTTGCAGAAGTTGCCGATGGCAGTATTTCCTGTGGTTTCAACTGTTTATCGGGGTGCTTGCACTCTATCCGGTTTTTATCGTTTTTTTCGGCGTGACGGGCGGTGCGGCATTCGGCCTTCTTATTGGAGTCCTTTGCTTCCGGCGGCCCTCTGCTGCGAACCTTTCACTGCGGCGGAAGGCTGGTGTCGGGTTTCTTGTGGCCGGAGCGGCTGTATTTCTTGTGAATCTCATGTCCGGCATATATATCCGTGCCGCCGGGTTCCGGGGAAACGAATTCTTGTCCGACATTGCGTATCTTTGGATTCCCGGCTATCTCTGCTTTGCGGCGATTCCGTTCCTGTTTTCCGTCGTTCCCCGCCGTTTCCGCTTTGCGGCGATTCTGTTTGCCGCGGCGTGGGGAGGCATTCTGCTGATCGTTGAACCATTCTATTGGGGTGAGTTTCCTGTAGATGAAAAGTGGAGTGTCCCGGTCGCAGTTCAGAATAATTTTCCCGTTCCGCTCCGAAAAGGAGGAGAGCCGCCGAAACGGTTTCTTGCTGTGGTCGGGACAGAACTGGCTATTATCCCGGTTGATCAACTGAGCTCGCTTTCCTGCAACAACACAATGGGGGGACGGCCGCAATTTGTGCTGGCGGACGGAGAGACCGGAGCCCTTTCCATCGAAACCTCCTGCAGCGGTGATGCGGTATCGATTCGGCTTGACTCTGTTTTTTACCCGGATGCGGCAACCTTTCCGGATGAATTCCGGATTCCGGCAGAGACCATCTATCCGGCGTTCTCTCCCGGAAGGATGAAGATTGCTTCTTTCGACTGCTATGAAAATAGCGGGAGTATGGCCGGCCCGAAGTTCAGCTTGAGCTGGAGAGCGCAGATTCTGCGGCGGCTTCCGGCGCCGGATAAAGCCGGAATACTCGATGTCTGTGAGCGAATCGCAATTACGGCGGTAGGCGATCTTCATCTCGATCGGGTGGCGGGGACTGCCTCTGTTTCTGCCGTTCGCGTGTTTCTGGCCGCTCCACTCCGGGTCGGCTCTGCAGGCGGAATCATCTGGACCGCCTTTCGGTCTCCGGAAAATCCGGATATATCCATCTGCTGCCGTTCCGGCGGAGTCTGGAGCCGTCCGGAGAGGCTGACGAAGGGTGCTGCATGGGAGTTGCCGTCCCGGAAAAACGTTGCCGCCGGAAATAGAAAGCTCCACTTCTTATGGCAGGACGGGCGCAACAATTATCTGCATTTTCCAATGAGCCGTTTTCTCTTTCAGGCAAGGTATAACGATGATCTGTGGTATCGCAGCTTCGATGCTGATACGACGCAGTGGAACCGCGAAATCAAGCTTTCCGCCGGATGCAAATATGTATTTGACGCCGCTGTCGCCGCAGAAGGGAATACTGTCGCAGCCGTCTGGATCGGTCTTAAGCGTGGAGTCTGCCGGGATGAGTTCTTCTCATGCGGGATTTTCTATGCATGCAGTTTTGACGGCGGTCGGAGTTGGTGTAAACCGCAGATCATTCCGGGCAAGGTTTCGCAAGCCGGCGCTTTGACTCTGTATCTGATTGACGGCACTCTGCACCTTTTCCATGACTCTCAATACCGATACCGGAAGCTGACCGCTTCTTCCCGCCGGCTTTCCGGGTTGATTCCAAATACCTTTCCGGGGAGGATGAATCATGTCTTTTGATGAACTTTAAAGTTCATTAAAAGATCGATCAAAGTTCAACAAAATTCAAAAATAATCGGTTCCGCTCTTGACATTTTATGCTCAGTTTGGTATAATTAATATCGATGATCAATGAACAACACCTGATGAACACTCGAGCATAACGGAAGAATATGGCTGATTATTCGATACGCGACATCGCCCGGATGGCGGGCGTCTCCGTCGGGACCGTGAGCCGGATTCTGAACAACGCGGAAAACGTTGACGAAGGTATCCGGCGGCGCACCATGGAGGTGATCCGGCAGGTCAACTACCGGTCGGGCCGGCGCGGCAGGCGCGCCGAACAGCGCGGCACGGCGCCGTCGGTTCCGGAACGGACCCGCAGCATCGCGCTCATCTCTCCCGGCATGGGCTCCGCCTGGAAAAGCAATGAGCTATGGGCCAGCTACATGGCCGGAATCGAAACCGCCTGCCAGGAGCGCCGCAGCCGCCTGACCATGTATATGGCCGACTCGAAGCAGGAGGATATCGTCCGCGAAATCGTCCGGAATGCGGACGGCATTCTCGTCAAGATGGAGGATACGCTCCCTGATTACGTGAAGGAGCTCATCACGCTGCTCCCCGCCGTCGGCTTCGGCGCGGCCCACAATTTCGACCCGCTGCCGCAGGTCATCGTCGACAACAACGCCGGCGGAGTCATTGCGGCGGAGGAGCTGCTGAAGCGCGGACACCGCCGGATCGCTTTCGTGAACCATGAGGCGTGCAACGAAATCTTCATCGCCCGTTCGAACGGCTATCTCGAGGTCATGAAGTCCGAAGGAAGCTTCCGCCCGGAATACCTGATCGAATTTTCCGCCCGGGCCAAAACGAAGCTGGCGGTCGAACCGGAACAGACGCCGCCGGATATGACCGGCGTTCTCGACCGGCTCCTTGTTCTTCCGGAGCGTCCGACCGCCGTGATCCTCGCCAACGACTGGGCCGCATTCGGCTTTCTGCAGGCGTGCGCGATTCGCGGCGTGCGGATTCCGGATGAATTCAGCATCATCGGCATGGACGACTCCGGCAACCTCTGCACGCTGCTCAAGCCGACGCTCTCGTCGGTGGCCATGCCGTTCAACCGGGTATCGCACTTCGCGGCCTGCACGCTCTGCGACCTGATCGACGGCGTCGGCGTTCACCAGCGGAACACCTCTTCGGTGGTCCGCATTCCCGGTTCCCTGAAACAACGCGATTCGATCCGAACCATATAAACAACACCAACCTCACGGAGAAAGATCATGAAACGCAAATCTTTTACCCTCATCGAGCTTCTGGTCGTAATCGCGATCATCGCGATTCTCGCTTCGATGCTGCTGCCGGCGCTGAATCAGGCGCGCGATAAGGCCAGTACCACCAAATGCGTTAACAATATGCGGCAGAACGGTCAGTCGTTTCTGCTTTATTCGGCGGACTACCGCGATTTCACGCCGCCGTGCCGCGCCCGGGTTGACGGCGAGGAACGCGGCTTTGCATACCTGCTGTACCAGGGGCGTTACCTTCCCGACCGCGCTACGGTGGCCTGTCCGATTCTCTCGAAATATCCGATCCGCACCGGGGACAACGCCAAAGCCTATCCGGAAGTGAAGAACGGCATGACCTACACCTCGAATCAGTGGGTGCTTCCGTTCGTGAAGGATGACGGGACGGTGGAAGGTCCTACCGGCAGCATGAAGCTCGTGGATTCGATCTGGCCGAAATTCGGCAGCATCACGAAGCCGAGTCTGCGCTATGTGCAGACCGATTCGTATGTCGACTGGTCCGGCACTCCCGAAATCCGACGCTGGGACAAGGTGCTCAACAACAAAAACTGGGGCGCTTTCGAGGGGCGCTGGATTCACCGCAACTCCGGTGTGAATATTCTTTATGCCGACGGGCACGTCAACTGGTTCAATACGCTGAATACGAGTTTCGGTCCCGGCGCGAGCCCCGGCACCCGGAATTACGATCTCCACGGCGTCACCAGCTGGTAATGCAATAAACTGTAAAAAGAGATTTTTCACATGAAGAAAAGCACTGTCATTGCGGCCGCATTTTGTGCCGCCTGTTCGCTTGCCGCTTCCGGCGCGCAGGTTTATAATGTCGACAAACTCGTGTTCAAGCCTTCCGACAACGGCTCCGACACGAAGGTGTTTCAGCCGGTCAGGGTCGACAGCGACCGGATCGAAATCGATTTCACCGATCAGGCCAATGCCGACAACTATCTGCATATCGACCTCGGCAATCTCGATCTGACACCGTATCTGCCGGGCGGTTATCTCGAAGTCGACGCCGAGATCGACACGCCGATCCTGCGGCTCAGTCCGTCGCTGGCCGCCCCGGCCCGTTTCTGGCCGACCCGCCTCTTCGTCGAACAGGAAGCCACGATGAAGCCGGGACGCCGCACCTACCGCTTCTACTTCGATACGCTTCCACCGAAGCGGATCGCCGAAAAGAAGGATCATCTGTATCTGTTCTTCCACGATATCGGCGGAGAGGCGCGCGGCAAGGCGAAGGTCATCGTCCACGGCACGAAGCTTGTGAAGAGCGCGCCGGATTTCCAGAAACAGAAAAGCGACTGCTACCGGGAGCAGTACAACTGGCGCAGCTATCCGGAGCTCGGCAAGTTCTACCGCGGCAAGTACGACCGGCTCGTCCCGGCCGAAGCGGTCGAAAGCAATCCGTTCGTGACCCGCAGCAGCCTGAACGGCAAGTACGAGAAAGCCTATCTGGGCGATATCACCTGGAAATACGACAGGCTTGCCGACGAAAGTTTTGCGCAGCCCGGCGCGAAGCTCGCCGGTTCCACTGAAGTGACCGTCCCCGAAAAACCGGTTGCCGACCAGAAGGGCGGTTACTACGTCTACCGCAGAAACTTCCGTTTCGATCCGAAGGCGGGGGAGGCGGTTTACCTGAAGATCGGCGACCTTGCCGACAGCGCCGAAATCTATTTGAACGGCAAGCGGATCGGCACGCAGTCGAGTGTCCGCAAGCGGCATGAGTGGGTGCTCGAAAACGGCTCGCGCCAGACCAACACCTGGGGAAAGCCGGTCAGGGAGGTCGTCAAGTTCCAGCACTTCGAACGCATGGCCATTCCGTGCCCGTTCAACCCGGCCGATCTGCCCGACGCCGAAGTCATGATGCTGCCGATCTACAACGGCGAATACGCCTGGAACTATGTCTACGACGTGACCGACGCGCTCAAGCCGGGCGAGAACACGCTCGCCGTGCGGCTGTACGGCAATCCGGTCAGGGGATGGTGGATCTACCGCCATACCGAGGACCGCACCTACCGCAACGAATTCGGCATCTTCGGCGATGTCGAGCTGCTGACCGAAGCGCGTCCGGCCTTCGTCCGGGTCGATGCTCCGGCGGCGGGCCGGGTTGATGATAACGGCATGGCCGAACGCACCTTTTCCGGCAAAACGGTTCCCGGTGCGAAGAAGGTCGTGCTTTCCGGCCACGGCCGCAGCGTGGAGCTCCCGCTTGACGCGGAGGGCAACTTCAGGGGGGCGCTGACGCTTCCGGCCGACTTCAACCGCTACGCCTTCACGCTGACCGCTTTCGATGCGGAAAACCGCGCTTTCGACAGCCGCAACGTCGAGCTCAACGGTTCGGTCATCGAGCTGCGCGACGGCAAGCTCTATGTGAACGGCGATCAGTTCGTGATCCGCGGCATCAACTCCGAGACCGGCATCGAGTGGGACAACGACCGCCGCCAGACGCGCCGCCGCTGGCTCAAGATGCTCGGAACCTACAAGCAGCTCGGTTTCAATGCGCTCCGCATCGAGGGCGTGACCGAGCAGCAGCTCAGGGACGCGCTCGACTACGGTTTTCTCGTCATGCCGGTATACGCCTCCGGCTCCTGCAACACGACCGAGGTCGCGCTCGGCAATCTCGTCGCGCCGGATCATGAGTTCAACACCGATGCGCACAAGGAGATGGCGCTTGAGCTCGCCAAGTACCCGAACATCCTGTTCTGGAACTCCGGCAACGAGAACCACCACACCGCCGGATACAACGACAAAGTGCTGATGGACGAGTACCTGACCGCCGCCGAGAAATACCTGCATCTGTACGACCCGAGCCGCCGCCCGGTTACCTACGCGAACCTCGACACCTTCGGAACCAGTTGGTTCTTCACGGCGGGGCAGGGGGTGCTCGGTTACAACAGCTACCGCTTTCCGGACGACTTCCGGAAGATGATGGCCGAAATCTACGAGGAAACGAAGATGCCGCTCGTCTTCTGCGAGTGGGGACTGCTCGAAAACGAGACGAAGGGAACTGCGCTGCGCAAGCAGGACGTCGCCCAGTGGGAGAAAGATATGGGCGCGAAGCTCGATACCATGCGCAACGCCCCCGGCTGCGTCGGCGGCTTCCTTTACGCGCACCACGGCGAGCTTCTCGATGTGAGCGGCCGCGAGTGGCTCCAGAAGGTCATGTCGCCATTCCGGCTGACCCGCGAAGGAGACACGCTGAAGTTTGAAAATCAGGACGTTGCGACGCTGCGCAAGGTGCTGCTCCAGGTCGTTTCCCCCGACAACGTCATCGAGAGCGAATGGCTCGATGAACTCAAGCCGGGGCGGTCGCTCCGCATCGCCTGTCCGGCAGAGAACCGCGATGCGCTGCGGGTCGAGATCAGCTTTGAGACCCACCGCGGGCTCAAACAGAAATACACCCGCATGGTGAACCGGCTGGAAGAAACCAGATAAGAAATACTGCAACAGGAGAATTGTCGACATGAAAAAAATAATCCTCTGCGGACTGCTCACTGCCACCTTGGCGACGGTCGTCGCGGCCGGTGAATTCTACCGGCTTGATCTTGCGGAATTCGCGCCCGGAACCGTTCTGGTCAGAACCGACGCTTCCGGAAAGCCCGTCACGCTGCGTCCGACCTGGGGCATGTGGCCGCGCACACCGGATAAGGCCGGTGCGAAGGTCGTTGAACGCGACGGCGTCAAGGCGCTCGAAATCCAGCCCGGATTCCAGATCAATTCGGCGGAGTGGAGCATGTCCGACAACGATGCGCAGCAGAGCGTCGTCTACTGCCGCTTCCGCTTCCTGCTGCCGGAGCTGGCCGGGAAGGGCATCACGGGTTCGCTGCGTCTCCAGCAGGCCAATAACCGGACCGCCGCCTTCATCGGCTTCGAACCGAAGGGCGCCGCGTTCGACGTGCTGGCCGGCGACGGCGACGGCAAGGGCGGCATCCGCTGGCAGAAAGCCGGGCGGGTCGAACCCGGTGCATGGTTCACCGTCGACGTCAAGCTCGATTTCAACAAGAAGACCTTCGATGTGTCGGTCGACGGCCGCAACTGGGAGACAAACAAGAACTTCCGCCACGCCGCCCAGTGGGTCGGCACCATGTGGGCCGAGAACCTGAAGGACCGCGCCTACCGTTATGATATCGAAGCGGGGGCCGCGCTGCCGGTGCTGGTTTCCGAGGCGGCCTTCAGCTCCGATCCGTTCCCGGCGGTTGAGGCTCGGAAATGAAGCGTGTCGATCTGCTCCGTTTTCTCGAAGAGAGCCCTTTCGCGGATTATCTCGAGACTTGCCGGAACGGCGGTCACTATGAGGAATTTCCGATCGCGTCCGGACTGACCGGATGCGATCCGGGCGGCGTCAACGCGCAGGTGCTTCTCTATCTGGTCTATGCGGAGAAGCTGAAGCTCCGCGGTGTCGTTCCGGGCCGGGCGGCGAAGCTGGCCGTCTGGCTGTCGGGGCTGGTCCGCGAGGACGGCCTCTGCCGGACCGGCGACGGGATCACCGACCATCCCGCCTATGCATCGACCGTCGGGGATGCGCTCGGAACCGCCGTCCGGTACGCCGACGTCATCGGACTGTCGGAACCGGAGCGCGGAACCGTGCTGGCCGCGCTCGTCCGGATGGCGGAGCGCCACCCGCGGCTGCGTTTTCCGGAGGGGGCGCAGGGCAAGACCCAGCAGCTTCGTTTCGAGCTGCGCGTCTACTACTGGATGGCGCTGCTCTCCGGCGATCCGGTCTGGAAAGAGCGGTTCGAAACTTTGCTTGCGAACGGGTTGAGGAACTACGTCACGCCCGCCGCGATCGACGGGCCGCTGATCCAGCCGAGCCTGAATCCGGACTGGACGTGGAACTATGTCGGCGGCGGCGGCCTCACCGACCAGCATTCGACGAATACGCATACGCCCGCCTACTACTGCACCGAGCCGAACGGCTTTATGTTCGTCTACCTGCACGCGCTGCGGAACGACGTATTCGGCCGCCGGCCGGAACTCGATGCATTCTGCCGGAACTATATCGCCGGGCTCCTGCGCAACCTGGGCCGCGGCGGCCATCTCGCCAGCGACCTCGACGGCTACGGCATCCACCGCGCCTGGTACGGCCCGGTGCTGGTCGAGGGGCTGCCGCTCGAATCGGCCGCGCTGGCCGCCGAGCTCGGTGAACCGGTCCTGGCCGGCTACTGCCGCTGGTACGTCGACCGTTACGTCGATTTTGTCAGGAGCCGCCCGACTTATGCCGAAAGCGGTCTGCCCGAGGGCCAGCCGTTCGGGCAGAAGATCAATATCGAGGCGCAGTTTTCGCAGCTTGCATCGGCCCGGTTTTACGCATCCATCGCGCGCGCCCTCGTCGAATTCGGCGAGGTCGACCGGCTGGAGAGCATCGAACCGCCGTTCTTCGGCTCCTATGCGTGGGAGGCGGCCTGGCTCAGAGTCAGCACGCCTGTTTATGAGACCTCGTTCGCGGGGCATACCTGCCTGCGGAACATTCCGGTCGTGCCGCGTTACGGCGACCCGAATCTCGGGACGCTGATCGGCGGCGCGCCGCTGGCGACGCTTTTCTCGGACGGGGAACTGCTGTACGCTGCGAGCTTTCCGGTCTCTTCGCTCTGGCATATTGAGGTTGACGACCACAACGGCCGGCGCTTCGTCAGCTGCTCGACTTCCCCCGAGGACGATTCGGTCCTGACCGTGCGCAGTTCGGAGGGGGATATCCTTTCCGCCGCCGATTTCGATCCGTACGACCCGCCGTGCAACCTGTTCCCCGGACCGGACGGCTGTCTCGAAGCGTGCTGGCAGCGGAACGAACGGCGGAACAAGCTCGAATTCCACGTCCACAACCGTTATTATGCCGACCGTATCGAGCTCGAATTCGGCATGCGGCACATGGCGGGACACTACTGCGACAGAGTGACCTTCGTGCTGCCGGTGCCGCTGCTGAATGCGGAGTTTTCGGCGGACGGCGCGACCTTCCGGCCGCTGGCCGGAATCGATGCGCTTCCGGCCTCGCTCCGCTGGGGCGGCAGGCGGAAGTGCGTCGTCCGCGATATCCGGCTCTCGGAACACGACGGCGACCGGCTGGAGGTCAAAGCCGTGCCGCTGCCCGAAACGCCGGGCAATCCGGGCGGCGTCAACGCATTTTCGCCGCATCCGACGATGCAGTTGCGTTTTGAAGTCACGCCCGGAACCATGACGCGGATGCATCGGCTCCGCTGCACGCTGGTTTTCGAGTGACCGCCGTTTCCGCTCCCGCGGCGTATGCCGCGGGAGCGGAAATGCTTCCGTCTCAGTCGCACCGGCAGGCGCCCGGGAGAGTTCTGCTTCCCGTCCTGAACGTTCCGCGAAATACCCGTACGCATGGAATCATGCATTCCGAAGTCCCGCCGTATTCGAATATCTGCTGAAAAAATTCCTGCTTTTTTCGAATTCTCATTTGGTTCCACTATGGTTTTTCTGTATAATAAAATAAAAGGGTGCGGAAACTAACAGCGCATAATGCGCAATATGTGATGTTTTCGAATTTGATTTTTCATGATTCAACTCCTTTCGGCTTAAGATGATTGTACGCCCTTCGGCAACCGGGTCTCTTCTTTTTCTCCTTTGTTGCGGCCGACTTCCACCGGCCGTTTTGCGGACTTCGCTGTATCGGGCTCATTTGCATTACCGTCCTTCTCGCCTCCCTGCATAAGTTCGTTCAGATCCGTTTCTCGGTGCATTCCGTCTTTTCCGCCATTCGGCGGTGCCGGCCTTTGCCTGTGCATCATTACATATTGCGCATTATGCGGTTGCACTTTACCTTGATCGAGCTTCTAATCGTGATAGCCATCATCGCGATTCTGGCAGCCATGCTGCTGCCGGCGCTGAATCAGGCGCGTTCGAAATCCCGTGACATCAAATGTGCAAGCAACCTGAAGCAGCTCGGAACCTACATGTTCCTGTATCTCGACGGCAATCGGGGGATTTTCCCCGCCGTGAACAACAATTACGGCACAAAATACGTCAAATGGATCGATCTTCTTTTCTGTATCGAAACGGGAGCGTCGGTTTCAGATAACTGTTCCTCCGTACAAATTTCCGGGCCGGGCCAGACTCGCCGTATGCGCGGTCTTTTCGCGTGTCCGTCCGGTGATTCCGCCTGGGATATCATGCAGTTTTCCCGCGGTTACGGATTCAATTTTTCACTTTCCTCGCCTTTCTGGTCAGGAGCGCCGATTCGGAGTCTGCGGAAAATCCGAAGGCCTTCCGGCCGGGCGATGCTGCTCGATATCGACCGGGTCGGAAGCTGGCCGGACCCGGCCGCCAAGTCACGTGGCGATTTGAACAATATTTCCGGAACCGGTTACCGTCATCAGGGCCGCTCCGGTGCGAACGTCTGCTTTGCGGACGGCCACGTGGAGGCGCGACGGTCGCCGGAGATTCCCGAGACGATCGACGATGCGGACAACGGGTACTTCTGGGGAAGTTCCGACGAAAATATGTACCTGGATCGAACCTATTAGAAAAGGACCAAAATGAAACTGTCACGAATCTGCATGATGCTTTTTCTGGTTGCCGCGTGTACAGCCTGTGCGGCGGAGACGCTGAAACCGGCCTGGTCGCCGGGCCGTTACGGAACCATACGCGACGGAATCCTCCGGATCGCGGTTCCGCCCGGGCCGGACCAATCGGCAATGAATTGCTCCGAGGCTGAAATCGATCTTGCGCCTTACCGGGGCAAAGGAGTGTTCACGTTTTCGATCCGGCTGCGCGCCGACGGGGTATCCAAACCCCGCCGGAACTGGAACGGTGTGAAATTCATGTTCCGCTTCCGGGATAAATCCGGTGGGGAATTCTATCGCAATGTGTCCGGTCTTGCCGGTACATTCGACTGGCGGGAGAGCCATTTTATCGCCTCCGTTCCGGAAACAGCCGCCGAAGGTACGCTGATGCTCGGACTGCAGGACAGCTGCGGAACTGTGGAGTTCGATCTGAACAGTCTGCAGCTCAGCCCCGTCTTTCCGAAGCCGGAAAGCAATTACCGAATCGATTATCCCGAACGGGTTGCCAAAACGCCGCCGCTCCGCGGCGTCATGTCCCCGACCCGATCCATCACGGAGGACGACCTTGCGGTGCTGCAGAAGTGGGGAGCGAATCTCGTCCGTTATCAGATCTGCCGCAACTGGGGTAAAAGCGGGACCGAACAGGATCTTGCGGAGTACGACAGTTGGCTGAACGGTAAGCTGGACCATCTGGAGTGGCTGCTCACTCTCGCTCCGAAGTACGGGCTCCGGTTCGTTATCGACTTGCACACGCCTCCGGGCGGACGTGATGCAGGAAAGAACCTGGTTATGTTTTCCGATAAAAAATATGCCGATCACTTTGTGGAAGTGTGGCGGCGCATCGCCGGACGTTTCAAGGGGAATCCATCCGTCTGGGCTTATGATCTTGTCAACGAACCGGTACAGAACGGGCCGGCCAGGTACGATTACTGGAACATCCAGCGCATGGCCGCCGAAGCGGTCCGCCGGATCGACCCGGATACTCCGATCATGATCGAATCAAACGAATGGGATTCACCGTCGGCCTTCGCCTACTTACCGCCGCTCGAGATGGACAACGTGATCTATCAGGTTCATATGTACGTTCCGGGCCAGTTCACGCATCAGTTTGTCCACAATGCCTTCGGCGAACAGGGCAGCAAAAATTTCATCCGTTATCCCGGGAGGACCGGCGGTGAAATGTGGGATAAAGCGATGCTGAAGAAATCCCTGCAGCCCGTGCGCGACTTCCAGCTCCGGCACAACGCCCGGATTTATGTCGGCGAATTTTCCGCCGTCGCCTGGGCGCCGGGCGCGGCCGACTACATCCGCGACTGCATCGAAATCTTCGAGGAGTACGGCTGGGACTGGAGTTATCACGCCTTCCGCGAGTGGGACGGCTGGAGTGTCGAGCACGAGGGGCTTCCCGGCAAGCTCGTTCCCTCCGCCGGCAACGACCGCAAGCAGGTCCTTCTGGAAGCGTTCCGGAAAAAACGCTGACCGTTCCGGTGAGCAGGATCACGGAGCGGCCGTCCGGCGGCGCAGCCGTTCGGCCGCCTCTCCGGCCAGCCTCAGATAAAGATCGGAGGGCGGGGGAGGAGCGAGGAAACGATTCCGGCCGCCGGACGGCGGGACGGAGTCCAGCTTGAAGATCGCCGTGCCTTCGTCCATTTCGTCGAACATGGCGACATAGATCATTCCGGCGCCGCATTTCTCCGCCAGTTCAAGCTGGCGGCGGAAAAATGCGCCGTTTTCGCGCGGGATCAGGTCGAAGCCTTTCCCTTTCAGGTTTCCCCACGAGAAGCCCGGGAAAACGACCGGCAGGAAGCCGATGCCGCGGGAACGGCACCATTCGGCATCCGGCCGCACCGTCTCCCGGTAATAACGTTCCGCTTCCGTGCCGGAAAAACGCCCGACCATCCATGGCGAAACGAGTTCGACCTGTTCCAGAACCGCCCTGACGCGGCCGGCGGCTTCTCCCTTCGCCGTCCGCCAGTGCGAATCGGCCCCGGCCATGACGGAGTATCCGAGCTCATGCGCCAGCGCAACCGCTTTTTCGAAGAACGGAATGGAGCCGGGGCGGTTCGCGAAGAGTCCCCAGACGGCGACCAGCGGGCGCCCGCGGTACCGGAGATAAGCAGGCTCCCCCGCCGTTCCCTCCGCAGCAAAACGGCGGAAATCCCGCTCGAAGACGGTGAACTCCTCGCAGCCGGAGGCGTCGTACATCAAAGCCCAGACCCGGCCGTGCTTCCGGGCCGCACTGCGCACGTTCGCCATGACCGTATCGCTGTTCTCCCGGCCGCCCGGTGTGCGGATCTCCTGCAGGAAACGCTGGAAAAATACGCCGGAGATGCCGTATTCCCGCATCCAGCGGAAGTGACGGTCGACCGTCGCGGAATTCCTCGAGCTGAAGACGAAGGCGGGCGAACCGTCCGGTTTCCGGAGCGGCGTTTCGTACCGCTCCTGCGGCGATGCTTCGCTCATATCCGGCCAGCAGTCGATACCGGCGGAGTCCGCGTCGAACCTGCCGTCCGTGCCGCGGTAATGCCGCCAGCCGCGCCCGGAACCGTCGCCGGGCGTGTTGAACCACCCCTGATAACCGCAGAGCAGCAGCCCTTCCGGAGTGTCGTTCGGGATCGTCTCCGGCGGCCGGGCCTGGAGCGAGGCGCCCAGCAGGAGCAGGGTGAACAGCAGCCGTTTCATTTCAGCGCACCCGGATCACTTTGTCCGGAGCCGCGTTCGTTCCGTTGTAATACTCGGCGTCCACCCGGTCCGCGTATACCTTCAGCAGCAGGTAACCCTCGCTGCCGGCCCGGAAAAAGCGCCTGACTCCGGGGGCGGCCGCCGCGAAAAGCCGTTTGCGGTGTTCGAGCTGCGCGCCGGTCGAGCGTTTCGACTCCGCCAGTTCCGGCGTGTAGTGTCCGGCCCCCTCGAGCACGTTGCGGAACCGCGGTTCGGCGGACCGCATGACGCTGTTTTCGGCCAGTTGCCGGAAGGTCCCGTTCGCGCCTTCGTACTCGATCATCGCCGCCATGTGCAGGTGGCCGCACAGCACGGTTGCATCCGCTTTTTCGAGCATCGCGAAGAGCCGCGCGCGCTGCGCTTCCCGGCCCGGTTTGGCGAACAGGCTCCAGTCGGCGCGGTATTCGAACGGGATGACCGGATAATGGGTCACGACGAAGAGATGGCGGGCTTCGCGGTTTGCAGCGAGCTGCTCTTCAAGCCAGTCGAGTTCGGGTTCCATCGAGTCGAAGAAAATATATGCGTCGCGGTCGTGCCTCACCACGAAATCGGCCCGGCCGACGGGGCGTCCGAGTTCCCGGGACAGAAACGGCAGCAGCGTCTCCCGGTACGATTCCTTCGCTCCCGGGCCGGTGATGTCGTGATTTCCCTTCGTCACGAGAAACGGAACTTTGATTTTCGCCTTGACCTGTTCGATCGCGCCGCGGAACATCCTGTCCTGAAGCTCGCGGCTGCCGCACAGCCCTTCGGTGAAATCTCCGAGCTGGATGACGAACGGCGTTCCGGCGTTCACCTGCCCGGCCACCGCATCGAGCAGCAGAGGGGCGAATTCGGTCGAGGCTTTCGTGTAATTGATGATCTGCGATCTGTCGCGCGGGTATTTTTCCCGGATGAACGCCTCGTCATGCAGTTCCAGGCGGTCGTAGTGAAAGTCTCCGAGCACCGGGACGGAGTAAAGCGGTTCCTCCGCCGCGAGCAGCGCGGCCGCAGAGAGAAGGGCGGCGGACAACAGTTTTTTTATCATGATTCCACTCTTTCAGTAAAGGTAGTTGCAGAAATAGCTGTCTTTGTTGTCCAGCGAGTTCAACGCGGCGAAGGCGACCGACTCGGCGTGGCCGTCGGCGAACACGATATTGGCCCGGCCGCTGTGTCGTGCGGCGGGCTGTTCGGTTCCGGACTTCGGGCCGCCGCCCGACGGCATTTTCCAGTTGCTTCCGGACTGCGGCCCGGTGGTCCAGGTCATCCAGGCGACATAATTCAGCGGCTGCCCGCCAGCGACGTCCACCGGACGCCCGGAGTCGCCGATTGCGGCGGTAATGGACGGCCGGGCGATCCGGCCGACCTTCGTCGAGCCCTGTTTCTCGGCGGAGCCGTTTCTGTACGCATACCGCATGAGCGTGCGGTTCGCGCCGTATCCGCCGCCCCAGTAGGTGCCTTCCATCTCGCCGGGCGTGATGCCGGGACAGCGCCAGACTCCCTTTTCGGGGCTGATCCGGTCATCGGGGTCCTTGTAGACCGATTCCGGAGCGATATATCCGGACAGCGCCTGATGCCACGGATTCGTGAACTTCATCGGGTTGCTGCCGGGATTCCCGTCGCTGAAATTCGGCAGGAAATCCCCGTTGTCATTCGTGTACATCGAAAGCGCCAGCCCGATCTGCTTCGCATTGCTGAGGCAGGCGGACGCCTGTCCCCTGGCCCTCGCTTTGCCGAGGGCGGGCAGCAGCATCCCCGCCAGAATCGCGATGATCGCAATGACGACGAGGAGCTCTATCAACGTGAAATTCTTCTTCATGCCATTCCTCCGATTGATTCCCGGAACCCATTCCCGGGAATTCTGGTTTGAATGGCTGATAAAATAGCTCCGGTCTATTCAGCGCCGGCTAGGGGAATATTCAATTTCGATAAGATCGCATCCCGGCACTTCAGGTAGTAGTCGAGGTCGTACGGAGTATGGCCGAGCAGGTAGTGGCTGCATTTCCATTCGCCGTTCACCTCCCATTCGAGCAGGTGCATCCGGTGTTTTCCGGATGAAACCCGGATGGCGCCGAGTCCGGTGCAGCAGTTTGCGCCGCATTCGTAGCGGCCCGCGGCGATCTCCTCCCCGGTCAGCAGGTCGCTCACCCGGTAACGGCCCGCGGCCGGCCCGGGCAGGTTGTTGTCGAGCCGCAGCTCGCAGTGCCACGAGGCGGGCTCCCCCATCATCAGCAGCACCGGCTGCTGGACGTTACGGATATAGTAATAGGCGAGCTTTTTCTCATAATAGTAATCGACCACCGCATCCGAAATCTGCGGCCAGCAGTCGATGACGTTCCACCAGAGAATGCCGGTCTTGTTCCATTTGCGGAACCGGAAGTTCTCGATGAAGAACTTGACCGCTTCGGCCTGTACGGCCTGCGATGCGGCGACGAGCTTATCGAGCTCCCGGGGCACGCTGCCGAATGTGTTTTCGACCTGGTCAAGCAGCAGCTTGATCCGGTACGCATAGGGGCCGGACGGGTCTCCGTACGGCTGCGCGGCGTGAATCAGGTATTCCGGATCGTCCGTTTTCGGGAACAGGTGGTCCGGAGACAGGAATTTTTTCAGGCTTTCGACGCACGGCATGCCGTGATAACCGGTTTCGCTCGCGAACCGCGCCGTGTTCAACCGGTAGAAGTCGCCCTTGTATTCGTCGCGCGGTCCCCAGAGATGCTGTTCCGGCGCGTTGCCGGTGTTGCCGAGCCGCACGGCCGAATCGGTCAGGTACGGGGAGCTCGGCAGGTAGTCCCGGTCCGGATCGTTGGCGAGCACGGCGCGTTTCAGCACTTCGCGCGTGATCCGGTTTGCGGAGGGGAATCTCTCGCCGCCGCCGGACCAGAGCGCGGCTTCGTCGCACTCGTTGTCGCCGCACCAGAGCGCGAGCGACGGGTGATTGCGCAGTTTCCGGATGACCGCCGTCGCCTCAGCTTCGATTCTCCGGGCGAAATCGTCGTCCTGCGGCGGAAGCTGGCAGGCCAGCATGAAATCCTGCCAGACCAGCATGCCGTGCTCGTCGCAGTAGTCGAAAAAGTCGTGATCCTCGTAGACGCCGCCGCCCCAGCAGCGGACCATGTTGCAGCCGAGGTCCGCGAAGAGTTCGAGGCCCCTGCGGATGCGGTCGCGCGCCTCGCCGTGCATCGCCTCGGCCGGAACCCAGTTCGAGCCGTGGACGAACAGCGGCTCGCCGTTCAGCAGGAAGCGGAACTCTCCGTCGCCGCCCGGGGACAGCGATTCGGTCCGGTCGAGCCGGACGGTGCGGATTCCGGTGCGGAAGCGCCGGACAGCGACCGTTTCCCCGTCATGCAGCAGTTCAAGCGTCACGTCGTAAAGCGCCGGATCGCCGTGGCCGCGCACGTTCCAGAGATGCGGATCGGCGATTTCGAACGCGGTCCGGCCGCTGGTGAAATCGATGCGGAACTGCTTCTCGAACCGGCTCTCTCCATGTTTCATCACAAGGCGCGCCCCGAAGCCGGTCAGCCGTTCCGCGGCGGTCTCGAAGTTCCAGTCCAGCACAAGCTTTGCCAATTGTTTCGACGCATGGGTCGTGTAGAGCAGCACGCCGGTCCAGCGGTCGGCCGGGACCTGTTCGAGGAACACGCCGCGCCAGAGGCCGCCGCCCACGATGCGCGGCGCGATGTCCCAGCCGTAGGAGTGGCCGGCCTTGCGCAGGTAGAGCCCCTCATAATTGTAGGCCAGCGTGAAGGTGTCCGGCGTGCGGTGGAATTTCCGCGCCGCGTTGACTGCGCTGCGGATGAGGACCGCAAGGCGGTTCTCCGTCCCGGCGGCGGCCCGGCCGGTCACGTCGAACCGGTGTTCGATGAACATGTTGTCGAGTTCGCCGAGCAGGTCGCCGTTCAACCGTACCTCGCCGACCGTGTCGGCGCCTTCGAGCACAAGTTCGAGCCGTTCGCCCGGCTCCGTCTCCGGCGCGCGGAAGCCGGTCCGGTACTCGAAGTCGACGAACTCCCAGATCCGCAGCCCGGCGGAATTGAGTCCGAAATATGGGTCCGGCACGACTCCGGCCCGGTGCAGGTCCGCGATCACATTGCCCGGAACCTGCGCCGGAATCGTCATCGTCTCCCCGGACTCCGGGTGTGTGAAAGTGAGGGTCCAACCCCGTTCCAGTACCTGTCTCATCGCCGCCTCCGCCTGTTGCAAATGGTCGTGTTTTTATTTTGCGCAAAATATCGTCTTTCCATAGTATATCCCGGCAAAACCGTTAATCAAGCCGGGAACGGAACTTTTAAACGATTATTTTGCGCAAAATAATTGCAATGCGGCATTCCGGGTCTATTGTATGGCATGGCAAGAAAGATAAAACCGGTCAGCATCTCGAGCATTGCGGCGGAACTCGGCGTTTCGCCGTCGGCGGTTTCGCGTGCGATCAACAACCGTGCCGGCGTGAGTGAAGAGACGCGGCGGCGGGTCGGCGTCCTGCTCGAAAAATACCGCTTCCGCCCGGCCTATCCGGCGAGCCGGCTGCCGCGGGTGGCGGTGGTGACCGGCAGCGCGCACCTCGCCCCTTATTCGGCCTCGGTGCTCTCCGGCATCTGCCGTTATGTCTGCGGCGGGACGATTTCGGCCGCGGCGCTCGTCGTTCCCGAGAGCGGACGCGGCAGGCTGCTCGACCTTGTTCGTGATCAGCAGTGTTCGGCCGTCATCCTGATTGTACCGGCCTGCTTTGCGGCCGATTTCCCGGTTCTTTCGGCTTCCGGACTTCCGGTCATGCTGGTTGACGAGACGGTCGTCTTTCCGGGATCGGGCTACATCGACAACGATTCACGCACGGGTTCGCTTGAGGCGGCCCGCTACCTGATCGGTCTCGGCCACCGCCGGATCGGCTATATCGTCAGCCGTTCCGCCACCTCGAATCACCGCGAACGGTTCGACGCTTACCGGGAGGCGCTGGCCGAAGCCGGCATCGGTTTCGACCCCGCGCTGGCGGTTTCCGGCATCGAGGGCGGCGGAGAAATGGAGTTCGGCTTCCGGGCCATGCGGAAACTGCTGTCGCGCGGAAAGCCGTTCACCGCATTGATGGCCACCAACGATGAGATCGCGCTCGGCGCCATCTCCGCCGCGCGGGAGGCGGGGCTCCGGATTCCCGCGGATTTGTCGGTCATCGGTTTCGACGACAACGCTTTTTCGGCTTTCATCGATCCGCCGCTCACCACCGTCCGCCACGATGCGGAACAGGCCGGATTCCTCGCCGCGCGGGCCGTGGACGAGTATCTGCAGTCCGGCAAGCCGCTCCCCCGCGAAATCCTGCCGACCCGGCTGGTCGTCCGCAGCTCCTGCAGAGCGCCGCGGCAGGGGAGGGAGTAACCGAACTGGCCGGTCCCGGCATCGGCGGTTCCCGCATTTTTTCATATCGGGCTGCGGGGCTGCCGGGACTTTTCTGCGGGCAGGTGCTGCTGCGGCGGCCGGAATCAATACGGCCGCCGCCGGATCGTCCGCTATTTCGTCTTGTCCCAGGCGGGTTTTTTGCCGAAAATCCGTTTCAGGTCGCCGCCCGGCACTTTCGGCGTGCGGTCGTAGCAGTAGACGCCGTTTTCCTCCTGTTCCACATCGGTCAGCTGCGTGTAGCAGTAACCGGCGATGCCGGGATCGGCGATCATGACATCCACCTGTTCCTCGATTTTCGCGCAGAGTTCCTCCGGCGTCTTGAGGTCGAGTCCGTGATAGCCCCATCCGGCCTGCGCCGTTTTCCGGTGCGATTCGGGGATGAACTTGAAGCCGCCCCACTCGTCGACGATGTACGGCTGCCCGGTGTAGGCGCATTCGTGTTTCGGAGCGTGGGTCATGACTTCCGAATCGGCCGGGCGCAGCGCGGCCTTCAGCTCCGCGGCGGTCGCCCGGTACGGGTGGACGGTCCAGAGATCGGTCTTGGCATGGATATAGCCGCTCGAATCGTTGACCGGCCGGGTCGGATCGAAACATTTCGTGCGGTCGTAGATGTTCCGCACGAAGGTGCGGTAGCGTTCGAGCGTCGCCTGGTCGGGGTAGGCGATGGCCAGCGTTTCCGGCGACGGGTGCGCCGATTCGTTGAGCGGGCTCCAGGCGACGATGGACGGGTGGTTCACATCGCGGGAGATGACCTCAAGCCACTCTTCGAGGTAGCGGTAGCGCGCTTCCGGGAGGTGCCAGTCCAGCCCCCAGCTCGGATATTCGCCCCAGGTCAGGTAGCCGAGCTTGTCCGCCCAGTAGAAGTAGCGTTCTTCGAACACCTTCTGGTGCAGGCGCGCGCCGTTGAAGCCGGCTTCGAGCGAGAGCTCGATATCCCGCTTCAGGGCCGCGTCGGAGGGGGCAGTCCAGATTCCGTCCGGATAGAAGCCCTGGTCGAGCACGAGCCGCTGGAACACCGGTTCGTTGTTCAGGTACACCATGTTTCCTTCGATATGGACCTTCCGGAGCCCCGCATAGCTCTCGACCCGGTCGATCAGTCCGCCGTTTTCATTCCGCACTTCAAAGACGAAATCGTACAGGAACGGGTCAGAGGGACACCAGAGGCGCGGCGACGGCACCGGGACGGTGACCGGCACTCCGGTTGCGGCCGGAACCGTCACCCGGGTCAGCTCCCTGCCTTCCGCCGAAAGAATGGCAGTGAAGGTGAAGCCGCGCCGGTCGAGCCGGAAGCGCGGCTCGAGCGCAAAGACTCCCGCATCGGCGCCCGGCGTGATCCGGCACGACGCCAGCGCGGCCGGATCGACCGCTTCGAGCCATACCGTCTGCCAGATGCCGGTCACCCGCGTGTAGTGGCAGCCGGCCGAATACGGGCCGTACGACTGCTTGCCGCCGCCCTGGCAGCCCGAGCGCAGTTCGTCCAGTGCGTGAACCACGACGGTCTGTTCGACGCCGGGCCTGGCGAACGCGGTGATGTCGAAGGTGAAGCTCGCCGAACCGCCCTGATGCCGTCCGGCCTCCCGGCCGTCGATCCAGACGGTTGCCGCATAGTCGACTGCGCCGAAATGCAGCAGGACGGTTTTCCCGGCCCATTCCGCGGGGATGGTGAAGCGCCGCGCATAGAAAATCGACTCGATGAAGTCGGTGTAACCGATGCCGGAGAGCGTGCTCTCCGGGCAGAACGGCACGAGAATGGTGCGGTCGTACGCATCGGTTTTCTCCTGCCAGCTCCGTTCGACGCCGGTTTTGCCGAAGTCGAACCGGCAACGCCATTCGCCGTTCAAATTGAGCCAGGAATCCTCCCGGCGGAACTGCATCCGGGGGTATTCGGGACGCGGAATGGAACTCATAGCACTCGGGCCTCCTGTATTAAAATCGTTTCCTGCCGAAATAATTCCACGATGTCATGAATCAATATACTCCCGCAAATGATTTTGTGAATGTGAAAAATCGTCAATTCGATGCGTAAAATTGCTTTTCTCGCGATATTTTCATGGCTTGGGCTCTCCTTGCGGCATCCGGCGGCGGGATTCGCGGTAACGGCCGGGCGTAATGCCGGTCTCGCGCTTGAAGGCGAGCGACAGCGCCATGTCGGAGCCGTACCCCGTCTGGCGCGCAACCTCGGCGAGCGGCAGCTCTGTTCCGTCGAGCAGATGCCGGATCTGGTTCATGCGGATCTCCTGCAGAAAGCGGCGCGGACTTTTGCCGAACTGCCGCTGGAACAGCCGGGTGAGCAGTCCGCGCGAGACGCCTGCGACCCGCACGGCATCCTCGACGCTGATGAAATTCATATAATTCTGGAGAAAGAAGCCGACCGCCTTCGCCAGCCGGATGTCCGCCACGGCAAGCGTGTCGGTGCTGCGGCGCGAGATGATCGAAGAAGGCGTTGCGTAGATCGGCGTCTCCGGCACGGCTTCTCCATCCATCATCCGGGCCAGCAGTTCGACCAGTTTGCGGCCGAGTTCCGGAAATTCGCCGCTGATGTAGGACGTCGGCACGAATGCGTTTTCCGTCACGCTCCAGTCATCGGTGTTGCTGAGTACGGCGACCTCCTCCGGGACCCGCAGCCCGGCGTCGTGCAGGACGCGGTAAATGATCGGCAGTACGCTGCTTGAAGAGAGGATGAATGCGAACGGCCGGGGAATTTCCATGAAAAAACGCTGCAGCAGCTTCCGCCGTTTGCGGTAGTCGTTCCAGTCGGCTTTCGGCAGCTCTTCTTCCCAGAGACAGCAGCGGAACTGCAGTCCGCGCGACTCCAGTACGCGCCGTACGGCCTCCAGCACGTCGCGCGGCTTGCCGTCGAGGTCTTCCTGTAAAATTCGCGGCACGGCGGTGGCGAACCTGGTGAAGCCTTTGTTCATGAAATAATCGACGATCATCTCCGCGATCCGCATCGTATCGGGCCGGATTGTCCGGATGTTTCCGCGCGGCGGCAGCAGCCGCGATACGGCGGGAGTCGATTGAAAGCGTTCGATCGGAGCAAAATCCGGAAGTTCGAGATAGTCCGATATGATCCCGTCGCCGGACCAGCGGTCAGGGACCTGCCGCCCGCAGCGTTCGATCTGCCAGTCGTGCTTCCGGCCGTATTCGTAAATCCGCTTCAGAAGTTCCTCGTTCGGCTCCATCAGGGCGCAGAGAATATTTTTCACCGGCGGTCTCCCTTCTGCCGGCGATTTCTCCGGCCCGCACCGTTTAATATATTGAAGATCCGGAAGGATATCAAGTGTGCCGGCAGGAAATTTTACCGTTTTCGGAACAAATAATATACCTTATCGATAAATCAATATATTGACTAATTTATACTGATCCGGTATAATTAAACATGGATACTCAGAGAACCCCGAATCAAAAAGGAGTCATTAGTGATGAGACGGAATTCATTTACCCTGATCGAGCTGCTGGTCGTAATTGCGATCATCGCAATCCTCGCATCCATGCTGTTGCCCGCTCTGAACCGTGCACGGGACCGGGCCCGCGCAACCTCCTGCAAGTCAAATATAAAGCAGATTATGCTCGGTACGGTCTTTTATGCGAACGACAACAGCGGATATATGATCCACCGGGACGGAAGCGGCCAGGAACGGGTCATCATTCAAGGGCGACTGCGGGACGGCGGCTATATGCGGGATGCAAAAGCATGGATCTGTCCGGCCAATATCAAACCGTTCAATCTTGACTGGAATGGAGTCCCCGCCGACTGGCGCAAGTGGGAATTCAGTTACGCTGTCAACAATTACCTGACGATTCCGGAAACGACGAATTTCGCGCACGGCGGGCGGAAGCCTCCCTACAAGCTCGACCGGCTTTTCTTTCCATCGAAGCAGATTGTCTGGACCGACGGCAACAGCCAGTCGTTCTGGTGGGTAACCTCCGACATCAGCGGCGACCAGCCCGGCGAATACAATGTCAGCCCCTCCGGGAAAGTCACCGTCATCAGTTTCCGCCACCCCGGGATGAGCAGCAACATCGCCTTCGCGGACGGCCATGTCGGAGAACACCGCTATCTGCCCGGCACCCCCGGCTGGTGGGAGCTGATCCAGCCCTTCAACCCGAACAAAGCCAATTTCTGACGGAGTCCTCCTCATGCGCTTCTTCTTCTGCCTTGCCGCTGCGCTCGCGGCGATTTCCCTTTCATCTCTGCTTGCCGCGGCGGATTTCAGCCTCGGACTCGACGCCCCCTTCACCGAACACAGCACGACACGCGAACGGCAGTGCCTGAACGGGCTCTGGCGTTTCCGTCCGCTTTCCCCGGACGAGAAGCTCTCCGACGCGCCGCCCGCAGCCGGAACCGGCTGGGGCTACTTCAAGGTTCCCGGCGTCTGGCCGCAGGGCGGCGGCCGGACCAATTCATTTCAGCCGCTGCTGCCGCCGGAGATGATGAAAAATGCGGCCAGCTGGCACACAGCCTGGTACCGCCGCAGTTTCACTGTTCCCGCCGGCGCACAGGGGAAACAGGTCCTGCTCGATATCGAGCAGCTCCAGACGAGGGCGACAGTCTATGTCGACGGGAAAAAAGCCGGGGAGATCGTTTTTCCGGGCGGAAAACTCGAACTGACGCCATACGTCGCACCCGGCAATGAGCAGACGCTCGAAATCCGGCTCAGCGCCGTGCCGCTTGCGGAAGAGCATTATGTCGTGATGGACGGCAACAACGTGACGAAGGTCGCGGCCAAGGTCAAAAACAAGGGAATCACAGGCGATGTGTTCCTCGAAACCGTTCCCGCCGCCCGTATCGACGGCACGCACTTCATCACGAGCGTTCGCAGCAGAAGCATCACTTTCGCGAGCGAATACGCGGGGCTCGTCCCGGGGCGCACCTACACGGTCAGGGCCGAGATCTTCGACCGCGACGGGAAAGCGGTCCGGAGCTTCGACAGCCCGCCGTTCACGGCGAAGGAGCTGAAGGGAGGACGCTTCGCATTCACCGCCGCATGGCCCGATCCGCAGCTCTGGGACCTCGACACTCCGCAGAATCTCTACACGGCGAAGCTCACGTTGCGTTCCGGCGGGGAAACCGTCGATGAGACGCTCCCCGAACGGTTCGGCTTCCGCGAATTCGGCATCGACGGGCAGAACTACATGCTGAACGGCTCGGTCATCCACCTGCGCGCCTACCACCTGCCGAATTACAGCGCATTCTGGATGCCCGACAAGGCGTCGAAAGAGAGCGCGCTTGAAGCGTACCGGCGCCTGCGCGAGCTCGGCTTCAACTTCTCGATCAGCCGCAACTACAACTTCGCGGAGGGCGAAACGAATTATCTGCGCGGCAGCTTCGAAGCCGCGGATGAATCCGGCCACCTGCACAGCGTTTCGCTGCCGCATCCGTGGCAGTTCGGCGACCTGACCGTAAAGGAGAACGCCGACCGTTTTGAAGCGATGGCCGGATATCTGATCCGCAAATACCGCAACCATCCGTCGATCATCCTCTGGGTTACGAATCACAACCACGGCGGCGCGTGGGGCGATCAGAATCCGCTGCGTCTCGGCGGCGAATACAAGCGTGCGGACAGTGAAGGCGAAGTCAGGATGAAGGAGCCGAGCCGCCGCAACTTCCTCGCGGCGCAGGAACGGGTTGCGAAACTCGACCCCACCCGTCCGGTCTACAGCCATGCCTCCGGCAGTCTCGGCGGCCACTATTCGCTGAACTGCTATTTGAACTGGGCACCGGCACAGGAGCGCAGCGACTGGCTCGAAACATTCTGTGCAAAAGGAAAATATCCGCTCTCATTCGTCGAATGGGGGCTTCCGCACATCGCGTCGTTTTCGAGCTACCGCTGGCCGAAGTTCATCTGGGCCGCGAACGACGTCATGACGGTCTGGGACGCGGAATACGCGGCGGACCTCTACGGCGATTCCGCTGCGGAGTGGACACCGGAACGCGAAAAGCTGCTCGATAAGCTTGTCGCGCTCGGCGACAGACCGACAAGCTGGCATACGCTCTCTTCCATTGCGGGGCGGCTGCCGGGCGTGATCCGGCTGCAGGCCGACTATTTCCGCGACAACCTCCCGGCAATGCGAGCGTGGAACATCGGGCTTCTGCTGCCGTGGGACGATTACGCGTTTTACGCCCCGAATCCCGGCACGTTCGGCGCGGTGGAAAATCCCGGCCGGCTGGAGCGGCTGAACCGTCCCGGCCTCGTTCCCGACTTTTTCAACTGGGGCGACTATATTCTCACCGCCCACAAAGGGCAATTCCGCCTGAGCCCGCTCGGTGAAGCCATCAAAGAGTGGAATCAGCCGCTTATCGCCTGGATTGGCGGGGGAAAAAGTTTCACGACAAAGGAGCATGTCTATCTCCCCGGCGAAACAGTCGAAAAGCAGCTTGTGATCCTGAACGACACCCGAAAGCCGGCCGAATGCTCCTATGAGCTGTGGATCCGCAAGGTCAATGCTCCCGCCATCCGCGGTAAAGTCACTATCGGGCCGGGACGGAAAGCCGTTATTCCTGTGAAAACTTTCCTGCCCGCTTCACTCGCCCCGGGCTCATATGAACTTGCTGCAAATTTCCGTTTCGACAACGGCGAACGCCGCCGCCACGCGTTTCGAATCGATGTGATGTCGCCGCTCCCTCCATCTCCCGCCGCCGCACAGCCGGTCGCGCTGTACGATCCGAAAGGGATGACCGCAAAACTGCTCGATGAGCTGAAAATCCCGTATCGCCGGATCTCGCGCTCCACGAGCCTGAAAGGAGTCAAAACCCTTGTGATCGGACGCGAAGCGCTCACAGCGGCAGAGCCGCTGCCGAACCTCGATGCGGTCCGCGACGGGCTCAACGTACTGGTTTTCGAACAGCCGACGGCGGTACTTGAACGCCTCGGGTTCCGTTACAACGAATACGGGTTGCGGCGGCTCTTCCCGCGCGATGCCGCGCATCCGGCGCTCGCGGGACTTCCGGGGGAACTGCTCGCAGACTGGCGTGGCGAAGCGACGCTGCTCGCCCCATACCTCGACTACGACCAGTTTTTCTGTCCGGAGTGGCAATGGTGCGGCTTCAAAAATACCCGGGTCTGGCGTTGCCGCAACCGTGGGACCGTCGCGCAGGCCCTGATCGAGAAACCCTCCATCGGCAACTTCACGCCGCTCGCGGACGGCGGCTTTGCGCTGCAGTATGCGCCGTTGCTCGAATACAAGGAAGGCAGGGGGCGCATTCTTTTCTGCCAGGTGGAGGTAACCGGCCGCACCGAACCGGAGCCCGCTGCAAAGCGCCTCGCGGCGAACCTGCTTGACTATATCCGCCGGGCAGAGATACCGCACTACCGTTCATTCCGGATCATCGCGGGGCCGGAATTCCAGGCTTTTCTCTCATCGCTGAAACTCGAAGGTGAGCAGCCCGACGCGGATGTTATCGTCGCGGGCCCCGGTGCAAAGTCGTATCCCGACCTCACCGGCTCTGTTGAATCCGGAAAGACCGTGCTTGCATTCGGACTCTCTGAAGCGGAGCTTGGGCAATTGTTGCCGCAACTGGACATCGCAACGGCGAAGAACCGCCCGTCACAGATGGCCGATCTTTCCGCCCCCGAGCTGCGCGGGATCTCGAACCTCGACACTGCGTTCCAGACCCGCCTCGACTACGCGACGGTCGACGGCAGGGAACTCACGGTCAAAAAAATCGGCAAAGGAACGGCGGTTATTGTGGGAGTGATTCCCTCGATGCTGAACCCGGAAGAATTTTTCCGGCTGCGCTCCAGCTTTCGGAGGCGCACGTTCCTCGTATCACAAATCCTGCGGAACGCCGGAATCGCTTCCGGTTCTGCGCTGCTCGAGCGTTTCAGCTCCCAACCGGTAAAAGATCCCTGGCTCGGCAGCTATTATCTGCAGAATCCGATCGCCGGAGATGACCCGTACCGTTATTATCATTGGTAAGCTGACAAAATCAACATATCATATAAGGACATGCCCCATATGAATTACCATCGTCTGAAAATTGTTGTTTTCGCGTTACTGTTCGGCGGAACTGTCTTTGCCGCTTCTGCGGAAAACCTGTTGCTCGCCCACACGCTCCCGAACGGGCTTCCTGACGGACGCAGGGCGCCGGAAGGCGCGACTGTCGCTGTCAGTGACGGAAAGCTCAACGTCGATTTCACAAAGCCGGGTTCCCTCCAGTACAGCGTTTACATTACGCCGGACCATCGCCGTCTGCTGCTCTCCGGGGAGCTCGCGGGCGAAAATCTCGTACCCGGTCAGGAGGGGTGGCAGAACGGGCGTATTGCCATGCGCTTTCTAGACAGCGCCGGGAAACAGGCCGGCGCCTGGCCCGCCGTCTTCGCGGTTTCGGGAAACGGCACGCAGAAGTGCAGCCGCGTCTACAACGTTCCGGCGGGAGCGGTCCTGCTGCTGGTTGAGCCGGCCCATTTCGGCGTCTCCGGAAAAGCCGTGTTTCGCAACCTCATGCTTGAAGAAGCGCCACGGAATCTGCTGCTGTCGCCAAATCCGAATGGAATCCCGGGAGAGGGGTTTGATAAAGGCGCAGTCAGAGCGACCGTGCAGGACGGCGAACTCTGCATAACGATCAATGGAACCGGCAACTGTCGCTTGAGCATCCCAGTCGCGCCGGAGTGGAAATCGCTGAAATTCACCATGCAATGGAAACTTACCGATGTAAAGCCTGGCGATGCCGATTGGAAAAACGCGCGTGTCGCCATGCGTTTCTACGGTCCGAAAGGCGGAGTCGGTGATTGGCCGGCAATCTTTGCCGGAACGGGAACCACCGGTTGGATTGAATGCAGCCGCGTCTATGAAATCCCGGAGGGGGCGACGAGCCTCGCATTCGAACCGGCCAACTTCGGCTCCTCCGGCAAGGTCGAGTTCAAAAAACTCACTCTCGAACTTGACGAAATGAAATAGACCGTTGCTTCCGGCGGCAGGTCTGCTGTCTCGACGGCAATCGCGGCAACCTGAACTATGAGTTGCCGGACGGTCGCTGGATCGGCCTCGCCGATCCGGAAGATAAAGGCCGGAAACGCGGATTCATGAAGCCGGAGTCCCGGCCCGGCATCGAATGGCGCGGCGTCCGGGTGGGTCCCCGGTAATTTCGGCGCGCAGTTTGCCGACCTGGCCGGTTTCGGCGGGCTGTTCTGGTACCGGCTTGAATTTGAGCTGCCGAAGGGGGGGGCCGGTGTGGAGTGCGAATTGCAGTTCGGCCCGATCGACGATGAATCGTGGACGTGGTTTAACGGCCGGTCGGCTGGAGAGGTCACCAGACAGTCGAATCCGAAGGATTACCGGGAGTTCCCCCGGACGCATCGGATTGCTCCCGGAGTGCTGAAATCCGGGAAAAACGTTCTGGTCGTTCGTTGCAACGATATCTGCCTTCTCGGCGGCATCCCCGGTACGCAGCACCTCAGAATTCCGCAGCCGCACGCGCGTTCTATACCGATGTGCCGGTCGCCTCGGACGATCCGTATCGTTACTACCGCTGGTGAGCATCGCCGCATTCGCCGCCGTCCGGTCGCCGTGCCGGGCGGCGGTTTTTCGTTGCGCCGCTCTCAGCGGAAGGAAAATCGAAATTTTTCTTTATTCTGTCGTTCGGTCCATGAAAAAAACGGAAAACGATGTTATACTATTGCTGAATCCGAATCCATTCAGGGAGGATGAAGCGCATGAAATACGGAATTTATTACGCCTACTGGGAACAGGAGTGGACCGCCGACTATTTCAAGTATATTGAAAAGGCGGCCCGGCTCGGGTTCGATTGTCTCGAGATTGCCTGCACCCCGCTGCCGGAGTACTCCGCGTCAAAACTCGCCGACCTCAGGAAATGCGCCGCCGACCACGGCATTTTCCTGACTGCCGGACACGGCCCGAACGCCTCTCAGAACCTCGCCAGCGCCGATCCGGCCGTAGCTGCCGGCGCGAAAAAGTTCTATGTCGATCTGCTCAGGAAACTTGAGATCCTCGATATCCACACCATCGGCGGCGGCATTTACAGCTACTGGCCGGTCGATTACTCCAGGCCGGTCGACAAGGCCGGAGACTGGGCCCGCAGCGTCGCAAACGTCCGCGAAGTCGGCAGGGTCGCCCGCGATTGCGGCGTGGATTACTGTCTCGAGGTCCTGAACCGCTTCGAGGGGTATTTGCTCAACACCGCCGCCGAGGGAGTGGCGTTCGTGCGCGAAGTCGATGTGCCGGCCGTCAAGGTCATGCTCGACACCTTCCATATGAATATCGAAGAGGACGACATCGGCGGCGCGATCCGCTCCGCGAAGGGCGTGCTCGGGCATTTTCACACCGGCGAATGCAACCGACGGGTTCCCGGCAAAGGGCGCACCCCGTGGCATGAAATCGCCTGCGCGCTCCGCGACATCGACTACCGGGGCAGTGTGGTCATGGAACCTTTCGTCCGCATGGGCGGCACCGTCGGCAGCGATATCAAAATCTGGCGCGACATCAGCTGCGGCGCCGATGAAGCGCGGCTCGATGCCGATGCGGCGTCCGCACTCGAATTTGAACGTTATATGTTTGAAACTCTCTGAAGGATGGACTGCTATGAAGAATGAATTCGTATGGGGCGTCTCCAGTTCCGCATTTCAGATCGAAGGCGCCACCTCCGAAGGGGGCCGCGGGCTCTCGACCTGGGATGTCTACACGCGCACGCCCGGCAAAATCCTGAACGGCGACACCGCCGACATCGCCTGCGACCACTATCACCGTTACCGGGAGGACGTCAAGCTCATGGCGGAGCTCGGCGTTACCGGCTACCGTTTCTCGATCGCATGGCCGCGGATCGTTCCGGACGGCGTCGGAGCGCCCAATCCGGCCGGCATCGCCTTTTACAGCGATCTGATCGATACGCTGCTCGAGTACGGCATTCAGCCGTATCCGACGCTCTACCACTGGGATTTGCCGGTCATCAATCAGTTCGTCGCCGACGGCTGGCTTTCGCGGCAGACGGCGGAGGCGTTCGCCCGTTATGCCGGAATCTGCTTCGAGGCTTTCGGCGACCGGGTCAGGCACTGGATCACGCTGAATGAATCGTGGTGTTCGGCGGTCATCGGCTACGGGCTCGGCGCGTTCCCGCCGGGACGCCGGGATTCGGAGCAGCCGTATCTGGCCGCCCACAATCTCCTGCTCGCGCACGCCATGGCGGCGCGAACCTTCCGCGAGGGGGGCTTCGACGGGCAGATCGGCATCGCCAACAACTGCGACTGGCGGGAGCCGCTGACCGGGGCGGAGGCGGACCGGCAGGCGGCTGAACGGGCGCTGCAGTTCTTCTACGGCTGGTTTACGGACCCGCTCGTATTCGGCGAGTATCCGGAGATGATGCGTGAAAAACTCGGCTGCCGGCTGCCGGAGTTCACTTCGGACGAACGGAAATTCGTCGCGGGCAGCGTGGACTTTCTCGGGCTCAACCATTATACCACGCTCTACGCCTCCGCCGAGCCTCCGGCGGTCGGCTGCGACATCGGGCCGAACGGCAACGGAGGCATGATCGCCGACCAGGATGTGTTCCTGTCTGTCGACCCGGCGTGGGTGCAGACCGACATGGTCTGGAGCATCGTGCCGTGGGGGTTGCGCAAAATGCTGAACTGGGTCGGCGAACGCTATCCGGGGATTCCGGTGTATGTGACCGAAAACGGCTGTTCCTGCCCGGAACCGGACGTGGAGAGCGCGCTCAACGACACCATGCGCCAGGAGTATCTCAAAGCGTACACCGCGTCCTGTCTCGCGGCCCGGGATGAGGATGGCGTCGATGTGCGCGGTTATTTCTGCTGGACGCTGCTCGACAATTTCGAATGGACCAGCGGTTACGCCCGTCACTTCGGCCTGGTCCGCTGCACGCCGTCGGACCTGACCCGCATCCGCAAGGGGGGCTTCCGCACCTACCGCGACATCATCGCCGCCAACTGATTCCGCGCGGAACAAAACGGCGCCGGAATTGATTCCGGCGCCGTCTCGGTATCTGGAGAATATGTGCTATTTCTTACGGGCGTCGAGGACCTTCTGCGCGGTGGCGCGGAGGAAGGCGGCATCCTCTTCGGTGATTCCCTCCGGGACGAACTTGATTTCGGAGGTCGGCTTGTCGAAGAAGAAACCGTACCAGACGCACGCCTGCAGATAACGGCCGCGGTCGTTCAGGTGGGCCGGGTCGTTGTAGATGTACCGCTCGTTTTCTCCGGTGGCCTTGTTTTTCCGGCTGCCCCAGCTCATGCCGACGGCGAACGAACCGGCTTCGGACGGAAGCGGGTCGGGATATTTCAGGCTCTTCAGCGCCTCGCGATCATACTCGACATACTTGACCGGCTGGGTTTCGCGGGCGAGCTGGACTGCCTCTCCGGTCGGAATCAGCCGGATGCCGAGTCCGGCCGCCGCCTGGTCATACGCATCGACGAGCTTGTCGAACATTTCCCGCTGACTCATCTTCCACGACTTCAGCCGGTTGTCGTCGAAACGGTAGGCCCAGGTCTGCTGGATGACCAGCTCGGCCTGCGGGGCGTACTTTTTCACATACTCCTGCAGGTTTTTCGCGTAGGGCATGTAGCTCTCGGGTTTCCAGGAAAGGTGGCTCGCCTGCTGGATCGTGACGAAATCCCACTTCTGCGCTTCGAGTTTGTCGCGGAGCGTGTATTTCCTGTAATACGGCTTCACCGCCGGGTCCTGTTCGGACTTTTCGACGAGCTTCCAGTGCTTGTCGAGCGGACAGCCGCCGATGTTGGCGCGGTCCATGATCACCTTGTCGCCGGCAGACTCCGCGACTTTCGGCAGAAACTTGAACGCGCTGTCGGCAAAGCTGTTGCCGATGGTCAGAAGCTTGACCTCCTTCGCCGCCGCCCCGAACGTGAGCGTCGCCGCCGCCAGAATCGAAAGTGTGAGCTTTCCAGTCATGGTATCCCTCCTGTTGATGAATTGTATACAGTATCACCGGTCGAATGGAAATGCAAACTGCTTGTGCAAATTTTGCATGGACTCCGCCGCGATGAACCGTTTGCGGTAGTCGCGCGGCGATACGCCGAACTTGCGGCGGAACATCTTGCTGAAATAATTTCCGTCGCCGAAGCCGCAGCCGACGGCGATTTCGATGATGCTCTCGCTGCCGTCGCGCAGTCTGCGCGCCCCTTTTTCGAGCCGGAGATTCAGCAGGTGGTCGATCGGGCTCGTTCCGAGCATCTCGCGGAACATTCGCAGGAGGGAGGATTTCGAGAGCCCGAAGTCGGCGGCGAGGGTGTCGAGCCGGATGGTCCGGCCGCTGTGCTCGTCGAGGTAATTCAGAATCCGGCGGAATTTCAGGCTGCGGTCGTTCTCTTCCCGGCGGGAGGCCGGGCAGGCGCGGCAGACGATTCCGGCGAACTGCAGGAACAGCGCCGCGACCATGCACATCCAGCCCTCCTGCCGCAGCTCTTCTTCGCGCAGGATCTGAAGGATGATCTCTTCGGTCCGCTGCAGCTGCTCGTTGCTGAGGACCGCCCGGCTGCAGCTCCGCAGTCTGCCGGGCTTCACCGGTTCGCTCTCGAAAAAGCTGCGGTAGCCGGCCGATTCACGCAGATCCAGCAGCTGCGGCTCGAGCGAGTCGTGCCGGTAGATGAAGTTGGCGAGCTCCAGGTTCTTCAGCTCCTCATAGGTGTGCGGGCTGTACGGCTTGATCAGGAACACGTCGCCGCGGTGGATCGGGCAGCGCCCCTCCTCGGTGATGTGAATGCCGGAACCGCTGCGGACGTAGACGAGCTCGTGGAAATCGTGATAGTGCATGAATTCGCTGATCTGGCCGTAGTTCCAGTTCACGAGGCAGACGCTCATCTTCTCCGACGAAAACAGCTTGTCGCCGCGGACGAAGTTGTACTGTTTCAGCTCCATCGCCACTCTCCGGGGTTATTTTGACCATATTATACCTCTTTGTGAACAGATCGTCAAGGTCTGCCGGGGAAAATCGTGACATAATATGTACAGAAACAACCCATCAGCAGGAGTATTCATGAGCAAGATGCAAAAATGTCTGACCGGATTCCTTTGGGCGGTGCTGGCCGTCCTGACGGCGGGGGGGGCCGTTCCGCCGGAAATCGAACGCCCGCCGCAGCCGTTCCTCGTCGAATTGCTGGCGCAGGAGCGCGGCCGCTGGAAATTTGAATCCCCGGTCGGGCAGGAGCTCGCTCATCCGGGCCGGGTCGGGCTTTATGCGGCCGGAGCCGGCATCGCCGACCGGGTCGGACTCCTGCTTGAGAATCCGGAGTTCCCGGGCGACCGTTCCCGGGCGGAATGGAAGGAGATTACGCCGGAACCGGACGGCTCCGGCTTTTTGATCCGCGAACCGAATTTTTCGATGCGGCTCCGGCTGCAGCCGGGAAAGGACGGCGAGATTCCGGCCGAGCTGTCGGAGATTCGTCTCGGCCCCGCGCCGGCGGGCAGATGGAATTTCACCGGGCTCTATCTGCGGGTCGGCGGGAGCTATCGGTCGCTTGAGCTCACCGGGCCGAACGGTTCGTTCAAGCTCCAGACCGGCCGGGTCGGTTCGGTTTTCAAAGCCGGGGAACCGGTGGAGCTCATCGCGGTCCGCCGCGTCCCGGCTCCGCGCCGCGCGACTCTGATTCTGCGCGACTATTACAGCGGCGCTGAGCTTTCCCGCCGTCCGGTCGAGCTGACCGGACGGGTCGTGAAGCTTCCGGCGGAGCCCGGCCGGTTCGGCAGTTTCGAGGCGGAGCTGCTGACTGCGGACGGATGCTCCGCGAAGCTGCGGCTGACCCGGATTCCGGCGCCGGAAAAGGTCGCGCACGAAAAATCGTTTATGGGCATCAACGTTTTTCAGCAGCAGCACTGGTATTACAGCTATCAGCTTCCGCTCTTCGCGGCGGCCGGAATCCGCTGGGTCCGGCCGTGGCTGCACTGGGAGAACACCTGGAAGATGCAGGAGCCCGAGCGCGGCAGGTTCGATACCTCCGCCCTCGATGCGATGCTGAGAAGACTTGCGCTGCACGACCAGAAGCTCGAATATATCTTCTACAACTGCGCTCCGTGGCTGGTGCCGGGCCGGTCGACCGAGATGACGCCGCTCGATGCGGAGCAGATGAAGCTCTGGGAGGCGTATGTCGGCCGCATCGTCCGCCACTGTTCGCCGCAGGTCACGGATTACGAGGTCTGGAACGAACCGGACCTGCTGGCCGGGCACAACCCCGCTTTCTCCGCCGGTTTCTATGCAAAGCTCACCCGGCGGACGGCCGCGGCGGTCCGCGCCGCGAATCCGGCGGCGAAAATCCACACCCTGTCGCATGCGAATGTCCGCGAATGGCTCGAGGCGGCCGGCGACGCCGGAGTCGCGGCATCGACCGACGTGGTCACGCTTCACACCTATGCGCCGGCCGAATATTTCGTCCGGCGCGAGCTCGCCCGGCAGAAGCTGCTCGACTGCGGCGGATTTTTCGGCAAACCTCAGTATTTCAATGAAATCGGCGCGGCCGGCTACGACGGCTGCCCGGAGTACTCCGGAGCGTTTCCCGGCACGAGCGAAAAGCGGCAGGCGGAGCAGCTTGTGATCAATTACGCGCAGGCGATGCATTTCGCGGGGGCGGAGGGGAAGGTGTTCTACTTCTGCAGTCTCGATCCGCGCGACAGCCGCGATCCCTCCGGCCGCACCTGGGACAGCAGCATCGGGCTGCTCTACCTCGGACTCCAGCCGAAAACCGCATTTGCTTCGCTCGCGGCGACCGCGAAGCTGCTTGACGGCCGGACCTGTCTCGGCCGGGTCGAAGTGAACGACGCGGTCCGTTACGTCGCTTTTTCGGGCGGCCGCGCGGTGGTCTGGAGCGACGTCCCCGGTGTTTCCGTCAAGGCGTCTGAGCTCGGCTGCGCGCCTGGCGAAGCGATCGGGGTGTTCGATCTCTTCGCAAACCCGGTTGCGTCCGGCAGGGCAGAGGACATGACGATCGACCTTTCTCGCGGCCCGGTTTTTCTGACCGGCAGCGAGACGCCCGGCCGCCGCGCCGCTGCGGAGCGGAACGCATGGATGGCCGAACGCGGCCGGGTTGCGGCGGCCGAACGGCAGGTCGGCCGCGTTCGGCCGGTTGCCATGACCCGGAATTCCACTGCCGAAGCGGCGTTCCGGATTCCGGCCGGCAGCCGGGTTGAAGTCCGCGTGCCCGAAGGGTTCCCGGCCGCCGTGGAGGAGGAGGCTCCGGACGGTTTGTTCCGGCTGAAGCTGCGGGCCGGGGACAGTTCCGGCGCGGGTGCCATCCGCTGTATCGTCACCTTGCCGGATGCGTCGCTTCCCGCGGTCGTCCGGACGATTCCGGTGATGGTCGACCGGACCACGCTGGTCGAGGACGGCGCCTTCGACAACGGTTCGCTCGATGAATACCAGCTGGCGGGGCCGGAGATGTTCGATCCGGCGGAGGGGGCGATGAGGTTGAACGGGCCCTTCGACAGCCGGACGCACCTGCATTGCAGGCCGCCGTACCGCTCCGACCGGCCGCTGCACTTTTCGGTCCGCCTCCGGGGGCGGCTCAGTCCGGGGGTGAAGCTGTCGTTCAACGTCGCCTTCTTCCGGGAAGGGTGGCTCGGCACCTGGAGCCCGGCGGCGCACGGGGAAAACTCCATCGCAAGCGAGGCATTCAGGGGCAGGAGCTCTGCGATTCCGGAGGAGCTCGCGGAGTGGACGACGGTGAAAGCCGTCCTGCCCGCCGGAATCCTGAACGCGCCGGAGGCGAGAGCCATTTTCTTTCTCGACATCCGGGGCGGCAGGCCCGGCGACGCAATATGGATCGACAATCTGGAACTTTATCAGGAAAGGGAAGCCGTGAAATGAAAAAGAGTTTTACTCTGATCGAACTTCTGGTCGTGATCGCGATCATCGCCATTCTTGCTTCGATGCTTCTGCCGGCGCTGAACCAGGCGCGGGAACGGGCGAGAACCGCCTCGTGTACCGGCAATCTGAAGCAGCTCGGAACCGCCGCGTTGATGTATGGCGGCGAAAATGAGGATTTCATCGTGCCGAGCCAGGGGGCGGAGTGGGGGAAAAAGTGGTTCAACCGCCTGCTCGAAACCAGCCTCGGCGGGAGTGAGAAGGTGCTGATCTGTCCCTCCTGTACCGAGGGGGATTTCATCACGGCGGACAAGTTCGACGACGGCGTGAAGCGGAAGCTCAGCTATGCCGGGCTCGCGCAGGTTATGGGCATGGCGAATCTCGAAGGTTATCGCTACAGCAAGCTCGGAGCGCTGCGCGAGCCGTCGCGGACCTGGCTCATCACCGATTATTCCGGTTCGGTCGATCCGATGGCGTTCATTTATCTCCGGAGCGATCTCAATTACGCGGAGAGATTCCGGCCTCCGTTCCGGCACGGCAACGTGATGAACGTCGCGTTCCCGGATGGGCATGCCGAAGGGGTCCGCCGGCCGGAGCAGCCGTCCGGACTCGATGCCGGCTGGCTCTTCGCATCGCCCGTCAATCAGTGAAGAAGCGCGGATTGACCGCCAGCGTGCCCGGAATCCGTTTGCTGATCCGGGCCGTTTTCCGTTCGATGAGTTCGATGAGGGAGTCGATTGCGGCGCGGCCGATTGACAGGTCATCGACCTGTCCCGCCGCGAGCTCCTGCGGCAGCAGCGGCCGGTTCGACGCGCAGTCGAGCGTCGCCATCCGGAGCATGTCTCCGCCGGTTCCGAACGCCTCGGCCGCTTCGAGCACGCCCGGGGTCATGTCGCGCGAGACGTTCAGGATGCCGTCGAACTGTTCCCGCTTCAGCGCCTCGAAGGCGGCGTTGCGTGCTTCATCCGGCACATAGCGCGAAAACCGGGTGACCAGCCGGACGCCGCTTCCGGCCAGCGCGTCGTCGACGCCGAGCCGCATCGCGGCAGTCACCGAGCTTTTTTCGGGGCCGGCCAGATAGAGCAGCTTCCGGCAGCCGGCGCGGACCATCGCACCGGTCACCTCCGCGGCGGTCCGGCGGTAGTCGCTGGCGACCGTATTGACCTGCACGGAATCCTCCGCCGCCGGCGTACTGGTGATGAAGAGATACGGCATGCCGTTCTCCTCGAGCTCCCGGTAATAGCCGCATTCGGGGGAGGCCCCCCAGATCAGCAGCCCGTCGATGGTCCCGGCGCGGAAGAGCCTCTGGTAACTTTCGTCCGGCCGCTTCTCCTCGTTGCGGAACAGCAGCATCAGGTGATAGTCGCTTTCCTCGAGCCGCGGCTCCATGCCGCTTAAGATATCGACGAAGTGCGAATCCCCGAATACATTGCCGGGCGTCATCGGGTGGGCCGGAACCAGAAGCCCGATCACGCCGCTGCGGCGGCGGAACAGCCGCTGCGCGTTGACGTTCGGCACATAGTTGAGTTCCCTGGCCGCGGCGAGCACCCGCTCCTGCGTCGCCGGGGGAATCTTGCGTCCGGCCCGGTTGTTCAGCACCTTCGAGACGGTACAGGTCGAGAGGCCGACGTACCGGGCGAGGTCGCGGATGCTGCAGCTGCGTCCGGCCGGATATTCTTTTCCGTTCATCCCGCCGCCTCCGTTCCGGCTTCTTCGGAGCGGCATGCCGTGATGAACCGCTCGCGGTGCGTGTAATCCTGCATGGCGGCGACCTCCCGGAACGAGCCGGTCGCGGCGAGCAGCCCGGCGAGACGCGGAACCTGGGCCGGGGCGAGCTCGAAGATGATTCTGCCGCCGGGATTCAGGTGCGGCGCAGCCTCTTCGGCGGCGCGGCGGATCAGGGCGAAACCGGCGTCGGGAGCGGTCAGCGCGAGCCGCGGTTCGTGCACGCGCACCTCCGGCTCGAGCGCGGCGTACTCTTCGTCGGTCACATACGGCAGGTTGGCGGCGATCAGGTCGAACTTTTCCCCGCCGACCGCGTCGAAGAGGTCGGATTCGAGAAAGCGGACCTGCGTCAGCCGGAGCCGTTCGGCGTTGTGCAGAGCGATGGAGAGCGCAGGTGTGCTGACGTCGACCGCCGTAATCACGGCGTCGGGCCGTTCGTCGGCCACGGCGAGAGCGATGGCGCCCGAACCGGTGCCGAGGTCGAGCAGCGAACCGCCCTGCGGCAGCGTATCGACCGCCCATTCGACCAGACACTCGGTTTCGGGGCGCGGAATCAGCACTTCGGGCGACACGTCGAGCCGGATGTTCATGAAGTAGGCGTAGCCGAGCAGATATTGCAGCGGTTCGCGTCCGGCCCGGCGCTGTCCGAGCGCCCGGATCCGCTTTTCGAGATCGGCCGGAACCGTCGCATCGGACTGCAGGAACAGTTCCGCCCGGTTGAACCCGGCGAGTTCGGAGATCAGGATGTCGGCTTCGACGCCGGCGCTTTCGATGCCGGCCGAGGTGAATTTGTCCAGAAGTTCGCGTCGCAGTTCAAAATAACGGCTCATCGCTGCGGCGCCCTCCGGAAGAATTTGCGAAAAAGTGTACGTTTCAGTTCATCGTTCATATTATAATATATCGTCGCGCCGGGCTTTTGCAAATGCTCCCGGCCTCAAAATCCGGAGGCATTTGCATCGGAAATGCTCATTTCCGATAGTAGAGGACGAGATCGCGGATCTGATAGTCGAGAAACCGCGAACCCGGATTGAAACCGATGGAGAGCCGTTCCGGGCGGAGGGCGTCGCCGCGCAGCGCGTCGGGGAGATCGGCCGGGAGGACGTAAATCCGCCGCCATTCCGCCGTCGGGTTCGGGATGGGCAGGAAGCTTTTCGTCCCGCCGGAATCCTGCAGCACGGCGAAAGCGTTGTTGTAGCCGCTCCCCTCCCGCTGCTCGGCCCTGACCGAAAATGCGATCGCCGCGAGTTCTCCGTTCGCCCGTTCTTCTCCGGTCAGCGGAAGCATCGGGTAGACCCATTTGTCATCGCCGCAGCCGGTGAAATCGACCCGGAAGCCGCCGTCCTCCTTGCGGGTGAATGTTCCGGACGACTCCGGCACCCAGCGGCTGCCGTTCCCCGGGTCGACCGGCACCGGCCGGAAGAGTTCGGCCAGCCGTGCCGGGAACAGTGCGAAAGCTGTGAGCGGCGGGATCGGCCTGCCGCCGAAACTGCCGCCGAAACGCAGTTCTCCGTGGGCGGCGCTGCCGTGGAAGGCGGTGACGAGAATCTCCAGCTGCACCCGGCCGCCCGGCGGGACCGTGACGGTCCCGGGCAGCCCGGAAACCGTGATCTCCTCGTTGACCGAGAGGGTTCCCGTCTGTTCGCGTTCCCCGAAGTTGTAGACGCTGAGCCGGAAGGCGGCGGGCAGTTCGAGCGTCATCGACTGCTGGTCGGTGATCCGGCGGTTGTCGTCCGGGGTCAGCTGCAGGACGATGGAGGTGTCCGACGCGGCGTCCGGCGCGGCATTCCGCGGGACGGCCGGAGCCGGGATTGCCGGGCGGAGTCCGCGCACTCCGGACAGATAGCGCGGAAAGCGTTCGGCCGCCAGTCTGAGTTCGGTCCCGCCCGGCAGGCGGGTCACGGCGCCCATGAGATCGGTTTGCCGCAACTCTTTCGCCTGTCCGGGCAGAGTGAGCGTGAATTCGGCGGTCGCTGCGGACCGGTCGTACGCTTCGAGCTCTTCGACCGTATATTGGTGCCAGAGCGCATGTTCGTCGACCGTGCCGGAGCGCAGCCAGTAGACGACGGTCTGGCTGCCCGCATCGTCTCCGTACAGGTAGGCGGCGACTTCCGGCGGCGTTTCGAGCCGGCCGAGGCAGCGGAGATTTCCGAGCTGTGCGCACAGATTCGCATAGGCGGCGAACTGCGGGGTCACCCGGTAATCCCAGGTCATCATCCCCCACACCTTGCGGTTGCCGCGTTCGTTGTAGGGCAGCAGGACGAACGGGAAGTTCCGGGCGATTCCGAGCGATTGCATGACGACCGCCGACTTGACCGTGAATTCCGCGAGCAGCCGGTTCTGGGCGAATGAGTGTTCCCGGCGGTCGAAAAAAGCCTCGTTCACCTCGAACGGATATGCTTTGCCGCGCTGAAAGACCGGGTCGACCTGCCCGTATCCCTCACAGTGGGTGCCGCTTTCGGTGATCCACAGCGGTTTCGGGGCGAGCTTGCGGGCCGCATAAGCGGCGTTGAGGCCGGAGACGAATTCCGGATAGCTCGACAGCGGCCCGTAGAGATGGAATGCGGCCGCGTCGAAGTAGGCGTAGGTCCCGTTGGCAAGAAACCGCTCGAAATAGCGCACCGGCTTCGGGAACCACTCGGTCAGCCCGCCGGTGATCACCGCGAGCTGCGGCCGGACCGACCTGATTCCGAGGGCCGCCGCCTTGTGCGCCGCGGCGAGTTCCCACACCGGGTCGTGACAGAACCAGTCGGCATTCTGCTCATTCCAGAACTCCAGCGCGTTGAGTTCGGGGCCGAGTCCGGCGGCGAGGCTCCGGGCGTAGGCGTACACTTCGCGCAGGTCGTCCGGCAGCGTCCGGTTCCGCCGGCGCATGGCGGAAGGCGCGTCGTGAAAGACGGTCAGCACTTCGAGCCCGCGTTCGCGGAGCAGCCGGGCACAGGCGAGGAACTGCTTCCAGTCGGTTTTGCCGTCCGGTCCCGGCTGCGTATCGTTCCAGCCGAGCCGGTCGCGCACGATCGACACGCCGAGCAGCCGGGCGAGGTCGGCTCCGCCGGCGAACATGTTTTCGCCGGCTTCGGGGGCGCCGCACCCGATCCAGCTCAGGGCCGAATCGATCCCGTAAAAGCCTTCGGAGGTCCGGCGGAGTTCCGCCGGATCGGCGACGACGGCGAACGGCGTCCACTCCGTACCGGCGCCGATGGTGTAGTAGCCGGGCGGCAGCCCGTGGAGCCTGATTTCGGCGGAAAGCGTTCCGCTCCGCACCGTCTCCTGCCGCCAGTTCCGGACTTCGAATTCCGGCGCGGGCGTACCGGCGTCCGTGCAGTGAAAACGCACTTCATCGCCGGTGGTGAAGATATTGCCGATCCGGCCGGTGGTCAGTTCGGCGGAAGCCGGAACTCCGAGCGCCGCGGCCGCCGCCAGCGCGGCGATTTTTTTCCATGTCCTGTTCAACGGGTTCCTCCTGTTTCCGGTGCGGAGAGTTCGACGAGCAGAAGATCGAGCGGTTCGATCCGGACGTCGATTTCCGACAGCTCCTTTCCCGGGCGGCTGCTTCGGATTCCGGTTCCTGCTTTGCTGTTGTGATAGATCCGGGCATTCCAGTCCGGGGCGGCCGGCAGCCCGCGGTAGCGGACCTGCGCCTCCATCGGTTCGCTCGTGTAGTTGTACATGACGAGCAGGATTCGTCCGGATTCCGGTTCCCGCATCGCGTAGGTCAGCAGATTCGGCAGCGGGAATTTCGTGCTCATGCGGACCTGGCTGAACGGACGGACTCCGGCCCATTTCAACAGGTCGTCCATCCACGGCGTCCACTGATCGGCGGCATCGAGCACCGGCAGGCCGTTGAAAAAGAGCACTTCCCCCCGGCCGAACGGGATTCTCCAGGCTATCGGTCTGCCGGCTGCGTCGCGGCCGATCACTTCCCCCCGACAGGTTGTTCCGGCTCCTGAACGGTAGAGCTGCGCCCGGAACGGCCTGCCGCCCGGCAGGGTCATGACCGCATCGACCGGCTCCTCCGTCCAGGCGGAACCGGATGTTATGCCGAGCTCGCGCCTCACCGCCTCGGTCGCGCGTTCTCCGTCGCGCCGGAAGCTCGTGTTCCAGAGGACGAGCTTGCCGCCGTTCCGGACAAATTCGAGCGCGCGGCGCTGCACCGTCTCCGGCACATCCGGGTGGCCGCCGTCGATGTGGAGCCGGACGTTCCGCAGTTTGGACTCGGGTGTCTGCGCGGTCAGCTCATAGTAGGGCGGCAGGCCGTTGTAATAGTTTGCCGCCTTCAGTACGCCGGAGAGCCCGCCCCAGTTGTTGACCACCTGCCGGTCCCACTGCGTCGGGCGGCGGATGCGCCGGACAGGGCGGCAGTTTTCGTAGTGGGCATTGTCGTGGTTGAAGCCCCCGATCAGCGCGATTTCGGAGTCGTCGATCAGTTCGAACCGGGAAATATCGGCCAGCTTCGGGGCCAGCGCGCGCAGGTCGTTCCACGAACGCCAGGTGACCGGATTCGCATATGCCTCCTCCTCCAGCGCCGGAGCTCCGACCCAGCGCAGCGAACCGTGCGACAGCAGCGGCAGGATCGAAAAGAGTCCGCCGTTGTAGGAGAGATACGACGTGGTCGGCTCCCCCCATTCGAAGCAGATCGGCTTCGGCTGGTGGCGGTATTGGTCGTACTGGAAATATTCCCGGCCCTGTTCGATGGAGAAGTTGCCGGCGAAGAGCTGCCCGGCCTCGGCCAGTTTCCCGATCTCACGGCCGGGCGGAGACGCGTCCGCACACGCTTCGGAGGCGAAGAATTTCATATCCGGCGCGTGCTTGCGGATCGCGCGGATCGCATCGAGGTAGAACTGCTGCTGGGTGTGGACGAGCTTGAAATCCAGAAAATCCAGCCACTCCGGACGCCGGTCCGCGGCGCGCTGCTCTTTCGGGAGCGGCAGCGGGAGCTTCAGCTCCTCCCAGGTTGCCAGTTTCCGGCCGTAGCGCCGGCTGACGGCCTCGAGCGTGAGCTTGCGGCAGTCGCGCAGATACTCCCGGAACGCCTGCTCGGCCCAGCGGCTGTAATCCCAGACGAAGTCGGTTTTGCCGCCGTTCACGTAAAGATTCGTGTATTCGTCGAAGAAGAACACCTCGAGCAGCGGCGGCCGGATATCGCAGCGCAGCATGCGGCCGGTTCCGGCGCAGCGTTCGGCGATTTTCCCCCACAGGGCGGCAAAGTGCTGCCGGAAGAGCGGGGACGAGACCGACGGCGGGCTGAAGAACTTCATCTTCCAGAAGTTGCGTCCGGTCGCCGGGCTGCCGTACTGGTCGCGCATGATGTACTCCGGCGAGCGCAGCCACTCCGGAGTCTGGTCGTCGGCGAAATAGAGCGTGATGTTGAAGAATTTGCCTTGTTCCAGCACATGATCCACCATCGCGTCGAGGTCGGAGAAGTTGTAGACGCCGGGCAGCGGTTCGAGGTCGCCCCAGAAGTATTCGAGCTGCATGGTGTTGAAGCCGTTTTTGAATACGGCATCGACCGTGCGGCGCGATTTCCGCTGTCCGAGCCCGTCGTATTGCCCGACCGCGCCGGCGATTTCGACCACGGGGGGGGCGAGGGCGGGCAGGTTGCCGCGCACCGGGACCGGAGCGGCTCCGGCCACGCCGAAAAGAACGCGGTTCCGGGCGAACACGCGTTCCCCGTCGCCGATTTCGGCCGTGAGATAGTAGGGGCCGGGCGGCAGTGCATCGAGCGTGACCGTCTCCTGCAACGGCTTGCCGAGATCGACCGGCAGAACCCGCAGCGGTTCGGTGAACAGAGGACGCCGGTAGTAATCCGTGAGGCGCAGCGTCAGTTTCGCCGGATGCGCGGGAACTCCGGCGCCCGGTGTGAAGCTGATCCGCAGCCGCGGTTTCTGTCCGGGCTGCCAGACCATTTCGCCCTCCGTCAGCGCGAGGCCCGGGGCATCGAATTGAATTTTTCCGCCGCCGAGCCGGGGAGAGGGGGCGGCGCTGCCGTAAACCCAGAACCGCTCCACCGTCCAGGCGTTCTGCGGGGATGGTTCGAAAAAGCGGATCCGGAGCGCATCGGCAGCGAGCGGAGCGGAGAAGCGGATCAGCGGCCGGGTTGCTTCATCCAGCGTTTTCGGCCGGAAAATCTCACTCCAGTTTCCGGCCAGCCGTCGTTCGATCACATAAGCAGGACGGTAGGCGGGGGATTTTTTGAAATTGTAGAACAAGGCGATCGTATCGAACTGCACCGGCTCCGCGTACGGAAAGTCAAGCTGCAGATACGGCTGCTCCGGGTCGACCGCGTCGAAGCACGGCGACATCCAGCCCCGGCGGGGACTGGAGTTGACCAGTCCGGCGGGAGCCGGAATCGGTTCGTCGCTCAACGCCGACTCCGCTGACCAGGGCGGATTCGAATAGGTGCCGGAGCTCGAAGCCAGTGCATCCGGGGAGAAGTTGACGCGCCCTTCCAGGTGGCGGTCATCGCCGGTTGCTTCGCGCAGTTTGCGGTATTCGGGCGCGGCGGCCGCCGCCAGTCCGAAACCGGCGGCCAGAAACAGCAGCAGGGGTTTTCGTAAAGTCATCAATTGGATTCTCCGATAGGAAAACGGACGGCGGGCATTCCGCCGTCCGGAGTGAAAGAACGGTTTCCGGTCAATCCCAGTCGCGGTAGTAACCGCTGTCGTCGCCCCAGGTCTTGAGACGCGGCGCCGAGGCGGCGTGGCCGTCGAAGAAGAGGAAATTGACGCGCTTGCCGCCGCCGTGCGGCATGAACTGGTCGGCGCCGCCGATCGCCACGCCGATCGCATCGGTTTTGTCGTAGGTGACCAGAATGGAGTTCATCGGCTTGGCCGCCATGGGCGGAATCAGCTCGTAGAGCATGACGGTCATCGACGGATGCTTGAATTTTTCCGGCGTCGGGCTGGAGTCGAAACGGGTGCCGAGCGGAATGCCTTTCGCCGCATAGTCGTTGCCGCAGTTGTAGGCGTAGCTGCGCAGGTACTGGCGGTTGGCGCTCCCTGTGTAACTTGCGTCGTGCCGGTAGCAGTTGAAAATATTCGACTTTCCGGAGGAGGGCGACGGAACGTAGCCCGGATTGCCGGCCATGCCGCCGTTGTGGAGCAGGAGCCAGGACCACGGAATCTGCTCGTTGGGCTGGTTCAGGTGGTTGTATCCCCGTCCGCGCGGCGGGCACCATCTGCCCTGATCCTGCGCGTAAATATGCATGAACGTCCCGAGCGTTTTCTGGTTGTTGACGCAGGTCAGGTCCCTTCCGGCGTCGCGGGCCATGTTGATGGCCGGCAGCAGCATGCTGGCCAGGATCGCGATGATGGCAATAACCACCAGCAATTCGATCAGAGTGAACGGTTTGCGCATAATACCGGGTATGTGAAGTTTCCTTGTACGGTCTGTCATGATATAACTCCTTTTTGTTGAATGAATTTATTCGGCCTCTGGCGGCAGAATTGTTCCGTTTTCGTTTCCTGGACTCGTCCGTCTGCATTGTCGCGGGATTCGCGGGGGAAATACATTTCCCCCGCACCCCCATTTCTTACCCTGTGCCGGGCTTTCATTTCCCGTGGGTTGCGCCCTTACCGCCCGCGGCGGAGGACTTTGTCCTCCTTACTTGTCCGCCTGCGGCGGCCAACTCTTCACCGCCCGCTTCACGGGCTGCGGCAGAGGGCCTTCGCTCCGCTGCATTCACCTTCGTCGCACCTGCTCCTCGCTGCCCGCTTCGGCTGCCGCCGAACCGTGCAGTCCGTTCACATCCGCTGCGCGGCGCATACCGCGCTTTTTTGCCGGGCGGCAATGCTGTTTTGTTTCACATACCCGGTATTATACGCAATTGCGGTTATATATGTGACATATTCACCAACAGCTCGATCAACGTGAAATATATCTTCTTTATAAAACCTCCTTAAATGTCGTATCATGGAAAAGAGTTAAGCCGGCGAGTGGACTCGGCTGCCGGATGTTTGTTTTTTCTGGTTGTTTCTCCTGCTTTTTTTACTTCGGGACAATTCGATATTCTGCCCGTGCGCGGAACACGTTCTTCCGGCGCGGAAAATGGTGACCGATTGATTCCGGTTTTACCGGGCGGCAATATTTCCGTGCGGAAACCCTTCCGGCCGTTTCCAGGGGATGACCGTTTCTCCGGCGGCGGAGCGCCGGGTGCTCTCCCGCAGCACCAGCGACGGCGCAATCAGAGTCTGACGGCCGGTCCGGCGTACCTGCGGGTCGTTGCGGCAGGCGTGGATGATCTTCTCGGCGGCGACGGCCCACTCGCCGAGGTTCTGGTCGATTGAAGAGAGTGCCGGGTGAAAAAATCCGCATTCCGGGATATTGTCGAAACCGATGATGCAGAGATCGTTCGGAACGGAGAGTTCGAGTTCATGGCAGGCGCGCATAACGCCGAGCGCGCCGAGGTCGGAGTCGCAGAAGAGGGCGGTGCAGTCGAAGGTTCCGCTGCGCCCGAGCTGCATCATTTTTTCGTAGGCGCGGGCGCTGGATTGCTCGCCGGGGCGGGTGTTGCAGTCGATGATCAGCGGAGTGATTCCATTGACCATCAGGTATTTTGCAAATCCGTTCCGGCGTGAAACCGTACTGTCGAGCTGCGGCTGGGTCAGCATCATGCCGATTTTCGTGTGGCCGTTGTTCAGGAAATGGCCGGCCGCCATGGCGCCGCCGAGTTCGTTATCGGTGCTGACCGCATTGATGCCGAGTCCCTGCGGTGCGCTGTTGATCAGCACCACCGGATAGTCCAGCCGTGCCAGGTGTTCCCAGGTGTTGAGGTCGAAATCCCAGTGCCAGTAAACGATAAGGGCATCGCTTTCCGCCGGCAGCATTTCCGGCGTGACGCGTTCGATGCCGTAGTTGTGGTAGCACGGTTTCAATGTGTATCCGGAAGCCGTGAAATGGCGGGCGAATTCGGTGAGAATTGCGGCCGTGAAGCTGGACTGCCAGTCCGGCAGCAGCAGGGACACTACGCCGTTCGGACAGTTCTCCCGGTTGTCGGCAGGCGCTTTGAAGGTGCCGCGGCCGACCTGCGACACGATGAGGCCGGCCTTCTTCATCTCGTTCATCGCCTGGGTGATGACGAGCTGGCTGACGCCGAAGCGCTTCATCAGCCGGCGTACGGAAGGCACCGTTGCTCCCGGCGGGAGGCTCTCGACCAGATCGCGGCACTCTTTGATGATGTTGTCGTATTTATCCATGAATTTCGTTTTCTTTTTATTGGTAATACACTTTGTATTTGGTGTATTTCTGTATTAATTATACCAGAAATAAAAAGAATGTCAATAGGAAAATGAAAAATAATTCAAAAATCGATGTCCCCGCGCCGCTGTGCGGTTTGGCCAGGGAGAAGGGCGATTCATTGATCGGGCATGTGCGGTGAGGAGTGTGGATGTCCCGGCCGCGGGGGGAACTGCGGGCCGCTGACGGAAGACTGTATGACAATGAAGTGATACACTTCGGAAAACAGCGCCGGACACGGAGGGCGGCGTGCGCTTATTTGCCGGAGGCTTCGCGGATCAGATCGGTGAACTCCTCGCGGGAGAGTTCGCCGAGTCGCTTGCCGCGTTTCGAGAGCTTTTCGTTGAATTTGACGGCGGTCTCAGTCATTTTCTCATGGGTTTCCTCGGAGCCGCCGACCAGGCAGAAGTTGTCGCCCCGGGTGATGCGGCGATGCTCATCCCGGCCGTCCAAGCCCATGCCCAGCAGCAGGGCGGTGTTGTTTTTCGATGCGTCAGCCATGCGAACAGCTCCTTTCCTGTCACTAATATAGTACCTTTTCTCAAAAAATCCAGCCGGAAAGATGCGGCAGCCGGTTTCAATACAGAATATCGTGCCAGTCGCCGTCGAAACCGAGGCTCCGCAAGAGGCGGATGTGCGGCTGCAGAAAACCGAAATCAGACAGGTGGTGCGCATCGCTTCCGAAACTGAGCTTCACTCCGGCCGCCAGCGCGCGCCGCGTGAATTCCGGGTGCGCGCTGTTATGGTGAAAATTGACTTCGGCCGCCATGCGGTATGTTTTCAGCAGCGCGATGATACGGTCGAAATACGGTTCCGGGTCGATGCCCCGCTTGCGGAGAATTCGCAGCGGATGGGCCAGTACCGGAATTCCGGCCCGGCCGTACGCTTCGATCATGCGGAGATGGAGCTCCCCGAGTTCTCCCGGCGGACAGTTCGGGTCAAGATGGTGAATTCCCCCGATCAGGGCTGCCGCATTTTCACGCAGTGCGGTTGTCATGACCGGTTCGCACTTCCGGGTGATATCGACTTCGAAGCCGGCCCGGAACCGTTCGTCGCCGAAACAGCGGCAATATGCGAGGAAGTCCGGGAGCCGGTTCACCGCATACGGTTCGCGCAACCCGTTGAAAAACCAGTCGAAACCGAAAAATCCGCGCTTGGTGAAGTAGAGCTGCCCGCTGTGTTCGGTCACGTCGCAGCCCGCGAGATTGAACATCTCCATCAACTCCTTTTCCGCCTCGAAATCCATATTTTCCCCGCAGTAGGCGTACGGCGTGTGCGTGTGGCGGTCGAACCATTCGAAACCGTCCGGAAGCCGGAATGAATCGGTTTCGTATCTGACTGTTCCGTTGTCGTCAAGTTCGATCCGGGCGAAAGAGAACGGCGACTCGCAGAGGGCCGGCGCGCAGAGAAACGTGGCCTTCCCGTCGAAAACCGGTTCGCTCCCGGCATGATGGTGGCCGGAGATGGAGAGCACGCAGCCGGTCGCGTGCATTTTTGCGATGATTTCGTCCCGGTTCCGGTAGCCGTAAGGAGAGTTTCCGGTCCCGGCCGGAAAAACGGGTACGTGCTGCAGTGCCACGAGCTGTCCGTCGAAACCGGAACGCGCCCGGTCGAATTTCGCCAGCTCCTCCGGCAGCCGCTCGGCGTTCCAGCCGGGCCGCTCCGGGTCGAGGAACGGGATGATCCTGGTGCGCTTGATCTCAATATACTCCGGCGGCTTCGGAATGCATTCATAGAATGCGGCGGGCGGAAGATCGTGATTGCCGGGAATGGCGATGACCGGCACCGGCACTTCCCGCAGCAGGGCGCCGAGCTCGTTCAGGCGGCCGATTGCGGCGCGGTCCCCGGCCATTGCCGGGTCGATGAGGTCGCCGGCCGCAATGACCGCATCGGGCCAGCCTTCGATTTCAAGCAGTTTCAGGAACCGTTTCAGCAGCAGGGCCCCGTAAGCTCCCTTCCGGCCGGGATTCCTTCGGTTCGGGCCGCCGGAATAATGAATATCGGTGACGACTGCGAGGCGGATGCTCATGGTTTCCGCTCCTTCAGGGCTTTTTTCCGGCCGTCGGGACCGATTGCCACGAAGGTGCATTCGCCGCGGAGCGCTCGCTCACCGCCGACCCGGGCTTCGATCGAAAAGGTGACGCTGCTGCGGCCGAACTCCGGCTTGCCCGCATAAAAATCGAGGATTTCGCCGGCCTTGACCGGCCGCGTCAGGTAAAATTCGGAGAACCGGTAGCCGACCGGATGGGATTCCCCGGTACACCGGGCCGCGTGAATCGCCGCCTGTTCGGCTGTAAAATCGAGCATCCGGCCGCCGTAAAGATTGCCGCCGACGCCGAGGTCGAGCTCTTTTACCAGCCGGGAACCGAGAAAGAACGGTAGTTGTTCCGGTGATTGACTCATGGTGCTGCATCCTCCCTGTTTGCCGGATCAATATAATTCCATTGGCCGCCGCCGGCAAACCGGAAAGGGGGGGAATATCGATAAAGTATATAAATATAGATATTTTTTTATCAAATGGCTTGAAAACCTGCGTTCGACAGTATATGTTGAATAGCGAAGAACGGATATTCCGCAGTTCCCGCGGAGGTTTGGATTCTTCGTTCCCTATTCCCTTTTTCCCGGGCCGGATGTTTTCCCTGCATCCGGCTTCTTTCTTTCCGGATGGCGGGCGCAGGTTTGCATTGCGCAGGTTGCCGATAAAGCTTCCCGGAATTTCGGGAACATGGGGTGCTGCGGCGGCAGAACGGATATGCCGCCGCCATGCCCGGGGGAATGGGATTGGGTAAGAAGAACCCTCCCGCGGATGCTGAAAATGCAGAAAAAGCATCCGGGGGAGGGCGGGGAAAAGAGTGCCCGTTTCTTTTCCGGAGAACACCATTACTATATCACCGCAAAAGCGGTTTGCAAGCACGCAAATTAGATTTGTCTAATTTTTTTGGAAAATTTTTCCCGCGTAAGGTGAATGAAGCCGGAAAGACGGTCAGGATTTGCCGTCGTCGCGGTGGCGGTACACGGACTGGATGAGTCCGCAGGCCGCCATCAGCATCAGGAAAAAGGAGCCGCCGTAGCTGACGAACGGCAGCGACAGGCCGGTCACCGGCGTGAGGCCGATGCTCATGCCGATGTTGATGAAGCAGTGTGTGAAGATGATTGCCGCAATGCCGATGCAGAGATAGCGCCCGAACGGATCATCGGTCAGGAACGCGGTCCGCAGGATCGAGTAGAGCAGCAGCAGGTAGGCGAGGAAAATCAGCGCGCAGCCGATGAAGCCGGTCTCTTCTGCGATGATCGAGAAGATGAAGTCGTTGTTGGCCGCCATCTGGGGCAGGAAGCCGAGGGAGTTCTGGGTCCCTTCGCCGATGCCTTTCCCGGTGAGTCCGCCCGAGGCGACCGCAAGGTAGGCCTGCCACGGCTGGTAGCCGGTGCTGGCGAGAAAGTCCTCCGGATGCAGGAACGCGAGGATGCGGTTCAGCTGGTAGCCTTTCAGGAAAGGCCGTATCTTCAGCACCTCGTTGGCGACGATGAGGCCGAATCCGACGGTCGAGGTGACGGAGACGAAAATGATGTACCGCCACTTGAGCCCCGCGCAGAACACGATGGCCAGATAAATCGGCAGCAGGATCAGGGCGCTGCCGAAGTCGGGCTCCTTCAGAATCAGCACAAGCGGAATCGCGACGGTGATGCCGGAGAGCAGCAGGCAGAAGAATTTGTTCACCGAGAACACCGCGGTTGAGAACATCGCCGCCAGCAGCATGATCAGCGAGAGCTTCGCGAATTCGGAGGGCTGGAGCCGGAAACCGACGCCGGGGATATTCAGCCAGCTGACCGCCCCGTTGACCTTCTGCCCGACGAAGGGCAGCAGCAGCAGCAGCACGAGGGTGAACAGATAGAAGAGCAGCGAAAGAACCTTGTATTCGGTCCGCCGCAGGTTCAGCATCGAACCGATGAGCCAGAGCAGCGTGCCGCTCCCGACCCACAGCAGCTGGCGGTTGAAGGCCTGCAGGGCGGTCGCCGTGCCGATCTGCACGCCGGTGGAGTAGATGAAAACGAGCCCGACGGCAATCAGAAACAGCAGCGCCGTGACCTGAACGAAATCGAAGCTGCCGAGGTAGTGCAGCAGACGCATCGGCAGGCCGTAATCCGGCTGTTGTTTCCTTTTCGCAGTCATGAACCGCTTTTCACTGAAAAGGGGGACGAAACGGAATTTATTCCGCTTCGCCCCCCGGTGTTATCGTTAGTTTGCCGTTCAGATTTCGAAGGTCTGGTCGCGGCGGGGGCCGACGGAGACGATGGCGAGCTCGGAATCGACCAGCTCGGTAATGCGTTCAAGGTACTTCTTCGCGTTCTCCGGCAGCTCGTCGTAGCTTGAAACGCCGCTGATGTCCTGTTTCCAGCCCGGCAGCCACTCGAGCACCGGCCTGGCCGCTGCGAGTTCTTCGACCGATGCGGGGAACTCCTTCGTGACCTTGCCGTCGATCTCATAGGCGACGCAGACGCCGATCTTGTCGAAGCTGTCGAGCACGTCGAGCTTGGTCACCGCGAGCTTGTTGACGCCGTCGACCATGCAGGCGTATCGTCCGGCGACCGCATCGAACCAGCCGCAGCGGCGCGGCCGCCCGGTGGTGGCTCCGAACTCATGGCCGACCTGGCGCAGCGTTTCGCCGTCCTGGTCGAAAAGCTCGGTCGGGAACGGGCCTTCGCCGACCCGGGTCGTGTAGGCTTTGATGACGCCCCAGACATCGCGGATCTTCTGCGGCGCGATGCCGGCTCCGGTGCAGGCGCCGCCGGAGACCGTGTTGCTGCTCGTGACGAACGGATAGGTGCCGTGGTCGATGTCGAGCAGCGCGGCCTGCGCGCCTTCGCAGAGGATCTTCCTGCCGGATTTGATCGCGTCGTTGATCAGATAAACGGTGTCGCAGACATAATCCTTCAGGTAGTCGGCCGCTTCGCGGACGCGCTCCCATTCGGCATCGATGTCGAGCGGCGCGATGCCGTGTTCGGCGAACTGCTTGTTGTATTTGGCCGCTTCGGCGCGGAACTGCTCTTCGAGCCGCTCCGGCCGGGTCAGGTCGATGCCGCGGATTCCGGTGCGGTTCATTTTGTCGGCATAGGCGGGGCCGATGCCGCGCTTGGTCGTGCCGATTTTTTTCGTGCCGGCGCTGGACTCCTTCAGCGCGTCGGCGCGCTTGTGATATTCGAAAATCAGCTGGGCGCGGTTCGACAGGCGGATGTTGTCGACCGGGAAGCCTTTGGCGGCGATGCCCTTCATCTCTTCGACCAGGCCGAGCACGTCGACGACGAGGCCGTTGCCGATGACGTTGACGACGTTCGGACGGAAGATTCCGGAGGGAATCAGGTGCAGCACATAGTGCTCGTCGCCGATTTCGACGGTGTGCCCCGCGTTGTTGCCGCCCTGGAAGCGGATCACCATATCCACATCGCGCGTCAAAACGTCGATGAGCTTGCCTTTCCCTTCGTCGCCCCACTGGGTTCCGACCAAAATGTCAACCGGCATATTTTTCCCCCGTATCAAGGTTTGGTTATCCTGTGAAAACAAGGAGAATAACATAGCTCCGTTTGCCGTAATTTCAAATCGGATGCGTCGTTTTCGGAATGATTTTTCCGGCTTCCGCGGAATCTGAGCGGAAGAACCGGTTTCCCGCCGGGACGGGGAATCCGTCCGGCCCATGTTTTTTCGGGAAAATCTCAATTTGCCGCCGAAATTCCGGCGCCGGAATTTGCAACTTGGCGGAAAGCGGGATATCTTAATACATATTTGCGGCAAAAGACGAATACAGGGAGATGGGTCAAGTGGCTGATTCGGTCGGAATCGAGACGATGGAACGGGTTTTGCGGGAAATGGGCGAGAAGGCGGTCGCTGCGTCGCGTGCGCTGGCGGTCCTTCCGCCGGAAGAGAAGAACCGCTGCCTGTGCCGGATGGCCGAGCGGATCGAATCCTCCGCCGCTTCGATCAAAGCGGCCAACGGACAGGATCTCGCCGCGGCCCGCGCCTCCGGCCTCTCCGAAGCGATGATTGACCGGCTGGCCCTGAACGACCGCCGCATCGCTGAGATGGCCGAGGGGCTGCGCGTGGTCGCTTCCCAGGTTGACCCGGTCGGCCGCATCCTGTCGCAGACGACCCGTCCGAACGGGCTTGTCATCACGAAGGTCAGCGTGCCGCTCGGCGTCATCGGGATCATCTATGAATCGCGCCCGAATGTGACGGTCGATGCGGCCGGAATCTGCCTGAAGGCCGGCAATGCCGTGATTCTGCGCGGCGGCAGCGAGGCGTTCCATTCGAATATGATTCTTTCCCGGCTGCTCGACGAGGCGGCGGTCGAATGCGGGCTGCCGGCCGGCGCGGTGCAGCTGGTTCCCTGGACCGACCGTGCGGCGGTTTCGCTGCTGCTGAAGATGGATCGTTATCTGGATCTCATTATTCCGCGCGGCGGAGAGAAGCTGATCCGGCTGGTCTGTGCGGAAGCCACCATGCCGGTGCTGAAGCATTATAAAGGCGTCTGCCACCTCTATATCGACAGGGAGTGCGATGTGGCGAAGGCGGTCGCGATCGTGCGGAATGCGAAGTGCCAGCGCCCGAGCGCCTGCAATGCGCTTGAGACGCTGCTGGTCCACCGCGGGATCGCTGCGGAGTTCCTGCCGCCGTTCATCGCGGAGATGAGGAAGTGCGGCGTCGAACTGCGCGGCGACGAAGAGTTCCGGCGGCATGATTCCGAAGCGAAGGCCGCGGCCGAAGAGGATTGGTACGCCGAGTATCTCGATCTGGTTCTGGCCGTGAAGATGGTCGGTTCGGTCGAAGAGGCGGTGGCCCATATCAACCGGTACGGCTCCCGGCACAGCGACGGCATCGTGAGCTCGAATCAGGCCGATATCGATTATTTTTTCGCAAATGTCGATTCATCGACGCTTTACAGCAACGCCTCGACCCGGTTCACCGACGGCGGTGAGTTCGGCATGGGGGCGGAGATCGGCATCAGCACCGACAAGCTGCACGCCCGCGGGCCGATGGGTGCGGACGAGCTGACCAGTTACAAGTATCTCGTCCGCGGCGACGGGCAGATTCGTTCATAATACAAGCGGCAGAAAGAGCGGCAAACATGATTGTACCGATGAAAAAAGTCACGCTGCTGGCGCTGGGTTCCGAAGAGAATTCGGCGCTGACCGCCTTGCGGCGTCTCGGCGTGATGCAGGTGGAACTTGCAAAAGGGAACGAGTCCGGCAACACCCAGCAGCTGGCCGAGTCGTATGACACGGCGGTCCGGGTGATCGGGGCTTTGCAGAAATACCGGAAAGAGTGCGAAGAGGGCGGCCGTATTCCCCCGGAAGGCGGGAAAAAGCGTTCCGGCGCGGAAGTGATTGAGCAGGCATCGCAGCTGCTCGAATCCCGTGACCGGGTTCAGGCTGAACTCGCTTCGGTTCAGCAGAAGCTGCGCCATCTGGAGATCTGGGGCGATTTCGACCGGGACCGGATCGAAGAGCTGCGTGCGAAGGGAGTTTACGTCTACCTCTGCAGCGGGCGGGAGAGCGCGCTCGAAGCGGCGGAGGCGCTCGAAAATGCCGATACTCAGGTCATCGCAGTCGAAAGCGGGCGTTATTTCTTCGCGGTCATCTCGACGGTTGAGATCGAGCCGGGTGTGCTGCCGGAAGTCCGGCTCGGGGCTGACGACAATCCGCCCGCCCTGCGCCGGAGGGAGGAGGAGCTGCTCAACGAACGGCAGGCGCTTCAGGACGAAATCGAAGAACTGCTGGTGTCCATTCCGGCCGCGATGCGCCGTGCGGCGTTGCTGGGAGGCGAACTGGAGTTTTCGCGCGTCAGCGATTCCCTGGCCGAACACGGCGAGGTGGTTTCGCTGAACGGCTTCGTTCCGGAGCCGGCTGTTCCGGAACTTGAAAAAGCGGCGGAGAAGAACGGCTGGGGGCTCCTGATTGAAGATCCGGCTCCGGGCGACCGGGTGCCGACGCTGCGCAAAAGCTCGAAACTGGTGCGGACGATCGAACCTCTGTTCCAATTCCTCGGGATTGAGCCGGGCTACGATGAGATCGATGTTTCGGCGGGTGTATTCATCTTTTTTACGATTTTCTATGCGATGATCGTCGGCGATGCCGGTTACGGTCTCGTTTTCCTGGCCGGTACGCTGCTGGCCGCCTGGAAATTCCGCGGCAATCCCGCGGCGAAGCTGCCGGTCCGTCTTTTCGGGCTGCTGTCGGCTGCCACGATTGTCTGGGGGGTGATGACCAGCAATATTTTCGGTATGCCGAACCCGTCATGGCTGCATTGGGCGGAGATTCCGCAGCTGACCGACGAGTCGCTCAAGAATGCCTATACGCAGCTGATCTGCTTTTCGCTGGCGCTGCTGCAGCTTTCCATGGGGCGGATCTGGAAGGCGCTGCATGACGGCACGGTGCGCAGCATCATCGGCAACGTGGGCTGGGTGTTCTTCCTGGTCGGCAACTATATCCTGACGATCCGGCTGCTCGTGTTTCCGGGGGATTTCCCGATGGCGATGTATGTCTGTTACGTGGTCGGCCTGCTGATGGTGGCGGCCTGCGATGTCCAGTGGACGGATGTGGCGCAGGTGTTCCAGTTCCCGTTCAGCATCATCAACAGCTTCGTCGATGTGCTCTCGTATATCCGGCTGTTTGCAGTGGGGCTGGCCGGCTATTATATCGCCTCGAGCTTCAACGATATGGGAAATACGGTGTTCGGGCTCGGTCCCGCCTGGCTGATGGTGATTCCGGCGGCGGTCGTGATTCTGTTCGGACATCTGCTGAACCTCGCCCTCTGCCTGATGAGCGTGATGGTCCACGGCGTGCGGTTGAACACGCTGGAGTTTTCCAATCATGTGGGCCTGACCTGGGCCGGATCGAAATTCAAACCTTTTGGAAATAGAAAGAAAATGGAGGAACAATAAGCATGGAACAGGAAATGATGATGGCGTTGGCGAAGGTCGGCGGATATGCTGCGGTCGGTCTGGCCGCCATGGGTTCGTCGATGGGGACCGGCATCGCCGGCGCCGCCGCGATCGGTGCGTGGAAGAAGTGCTATCAGCAGGATAAACCCGCGCCGTTCCTGCTGCTTGCCATGGCGGGCGCTCCGCTTTCCCAGACGATTTACGGTATGATCATGATGATTCTGATCAGCGGCGCCGCCGCCAAGACGCCGGGTATGTGGCCGCTTTATCTCGCGGTCGGTGTGTTCGGCGGTCTGGCCCAGATGTTCTCGGCCCTGTTCCAGGGCAGGGCGGCTGCGGGCGGCTGCAACTCGTTCGCCGAAACCAATCAGGGATTTGCAAACGACCTGATGATCCTCGGTGTTGTCGAGACCTGCGCGATTTTCGCGCTCGTGTTCTCGATCATGGTGATGGCGTAAACGTTTTCAGGACGGAAGCGGCACCCTTCGGGAACTCACCCGGAGGGTGTTTTTTTATGATGAACAGAACGGAATTTTATATTGTCCGCCACGGCGAGACGGCTGCGAACAGCCGGAACGTCGTGCAGGGGCAGAACGATGTTCCTCTGAACGAAACCGGGCTGGCGCAGGCCGCCCGGCTGGCGGAGCGGCTGAAGGCGGTGCATTTCGACGCGGTTTATGCGAGCGATCTCAGCCGGGCGATGCGGACCGCACGGATTATTGCTCCCGGTGCGGCGGTCGTTCCGCTCCCGGAATTGCGGGAGTGGAATCTCGGCGACTGGGTCGGCCTCCCGTTCGGGGAGGTCGAGCGCCGCTATCCGGACGAAGTGGCGGCGCTTCGTGAGGACCGGGCGGATTTTCAGATTTCCGGCGGCGAGTCGAAGCGTCAGGTGTACGACCGGGTTTCCCGTTGTCTGGCAGAGCTGGCGGAACGGGAGGAGGGCAGGCGGGTTCTGGTGGTCACCCATTGCGGTGTGATCCGGGCCATGCTGCGGTTTGCGCTCGGCGGCGTACACTCGTTTCCGTGTGTGCCGGAGGTCGGCAATACGTCGCTCTCCCGGCTGATCTGTTTCGACGGTCGCTGGCAGCTCGGCACCTGGAACGATCTCAGCCACCTGACAATGCCCTCCGCCCCGGCGGGCGGATACTGAGAGGAAAAAATGAAACGGCTGGAACCGCATGTGTTGCGATTGCTGGAATTGACGGCGGCGATTGTGATTCCGCTGGCCTTTCTGCTTTTTGTCCGTGTTTATGTTCTGTGTCCGGATGGAGAGTATGATTCCGATTCGTTCTATCATGCGGCGATGGCGGAATTCGGGCCGGAGTTTTTTGCCGCGAAAGAGTTCCCGAATGTGACGTTGTCGGTCTGGCAGGAGCGGTTCAGCGATAAGGAGCTCGGGTTCCACCTGCTTCTCTGGGGGATGTTCCGGGTCAATGACTGGCTTGGTTTCGGCAATGCGCCTCCGTTTCATCTGCCGAGTCTGGTTTTATGTGCGCTGCTGCTTGCGGCGTTCGCACTGCTGCTGCACCGCTTCCGGATCAGGAATCTGTGGCGTTGGACGCTGCTTCTGGTGACGGTGTCGTCGACGTTCACGCTGCGCCTGACGGCGCTGCGTCCGCATCTGCTGGCGATAACCTTGTTCGTATTGGCTGCCTGGTGCTTCTGCTCGCCGCGGCTGATGAAGGGGAACCGGCGCTGGGGTGTTTTGGCGCTTGCGGGTCTGGCGTTCGGTTATTGCTACAGCAATCCGCACTTCATTCTGATGCCGGTCGGGGCGTATGCGCTGGCAGTGCTCTGGAAAGATCGCGACTGGAAGGCGCTCGGGTATCCATTGGTTGCGTTGGGGGGCGTTTTTGTCGCTCTGCTGCTGCATCCGCAGTTTCCGAACAGCTTTCTGATCTGGAAGCTTCAGGGAGTGGATGTCGTGCTCGGCATGTTGGGGCTGGGGTCCGGTCTGCGGGTGGGGGAGGAGCTGTTGAGCAGCGGATGGGAGGGCCTGCTGGAGTCGCCGTTTCTGCTCTTCCTGCCGCTTCTGGCGACCTGGGTGACCTGTCGCCGTCGCCGGATTGCAGGTCTCCGGATGAATCGGGAACAGCTGTTTTTATGTCTGCTTGCGCTTGGGACCGGAATCGGAATGTGCTTTTACTACCGTATGGCGGAATATGGAGTTCCCGCGATTGTTGCGGCATTCGCGGTCTGGGAGCGTCGGACGGAGTGCGATCCAGCGGTCCGCCGGGTTTGCATGATATGGGTGCTTCTGGCGTTTTTATGGAGTGCGGCATATTTTGCCCGGGCTCCGAAACAGACGTTGTATCCGTATTGGGGACTTGCTGACTGGCTGCATGAGAAAGGGATTCCGCCGGGTACTGTGATCGGGCATCTGAGTTGGGGAGATTTCCCGCAACTGTTCTATGCGATGCCGGACTATCGTTTCCTCTGCGGACTGGACCCGATGTTTGCGGCCGGGGAGAAGCGGAAGACAATGCTGCTTCTTGAGGGGCTGCGCCGGGGAACGAAATTTACGAAGCCGGACCGGTTGGCGGAGTTGATCGGGAGTCGCTGGCTTTGGGTTTCCCGGGTCGGAGAGGTCGCGGCGAAGCGTCTTTATCTGTACGGTTACGTGATCGCCTGGCAGAGTGACGAAGGGTGGCTGTTCAAGCTCGATGAGCCGCTCCATGCCGGAAAACCGGACGGAATTCCGCGGCTGGAAGCGCCGGTTGAACCATGAAAAAAGGTCTCCGCGACGAACCGCGGAGACCTTTTCGGCTACGGAACCTCTTATTTCTCGTGTTTGGTGAGATAAGACGAGATTCCTTCGGCGGTCGGCTTCAGTCCTTCGGAGCCGTCGCTCCAGTTGGCCGGGCAGACTTCGCCGTATTTTTCGGTGAACTGCAGCGCTTTGAGCACGCGAAGCGCCTCTTCGACATTTCGTCCGAGCGGGAGGTCATTGATCGTCTCGTGACGGACGATGCCCTCTTTGTCGATGATGAAGAGTCCGCGGAGGGCAACGGCTTCGTCGATCAGGACGCCGTAGTCGCGCGAGATCTGCTTCGTGAAGTCGGCGACCATCGGATAGCGGAGCTTGCCGACGCCGCCTTTGCTGCGCTCGGTCTGCTTCCAGGCGAAATGGCTGTACTCCGAATCGACCGAGACGGAGACGAGCTGTGTGTTGAGTTCTTCGAATTTCCGGATTGCGTTGTCGAATGCGATGAGTTCGGTCGGGCAGACGAACGTAAAGTCCATCGGGTAGAAGAACAGCACGATGTATCTGCCGCGCAGAGACGAAAGCTGGAACGGCTCGATCGTATTGTCCGGCATGACGGCATTTGCCCTGAAGTCGGGAGCGAGTTTGGTGACGAGTGACATGATATTCCTCCTTTTCTGAATTTGCAGGCTCTTCCCCTGCGTTCGATGTCTCTACTATATCCCCCGATCTACTATAATTCCAGTTTTTTCTGAATTCAAGAATGATTATCAGAAATAGTGAGTTTTTTGCAATTCTCGTATACTTGTATCAGTAGTTGTTTCGGCTATCCTACTTATCGCAAAACAGTATCGGGCGGCATGGATGAATGGCAACAGGACAGATCGTGTCAGGGCTGGCGAAAGATTGGAACGCGACGGAAGATCGATTTTGCTTATGGAGAAACCGGGCCGCCATTCGGGGAATTACTGTCATGTCCTCTATGCAAACGGTGAGATTAAGCAGATTCCGGCTTGCCGATGACCATATTTTTGCTCAAATTCGTAAAATCGAGCAGAATTTCGCTTGCATCCGTTATTGTCGTCTGCTATATTAAGAATCCGTTGCCCCTGAAGTTGGGGATGTTGGTTGAGATTTCTGGTTTGGGTTTCTGGAAAATTATTGAAAAATAATGAAATCCGAGCTTGAAAATATCGGAAAAGGGTATATTTTAAATCCCTGTTGCGCCTGATGAGGGACGCGGTTGCTGGAAAACGGAGC
>NZ_VUNS01000018.1 GCF_009695545.1 Victivallis lenta
TTTGACTATGGGAGAGTAGCACGGTGCCGGGAATTTTTTTACCCGCCTTGACGTTTCGCACACGTTAAGGCGGGTCTTTTTTTGGCGCGGAACAGGACGCTCGTCCCACTGGCGCACCATGGCTTCGAAAAGGGAAGGCGCACCCCCCCCTTCCGGGGCGCCGTCTTTCTGCGCATTCGCGCTGCAGACCCGACCGGCTCACCAGCCGAATCTTCGAGTCGGTTTGTGAGCCCGCCGGTACGCACGCTGCCTTGACGCGCGGACAGGCGGACTTCGCTGCTATTCGATGATGCGTTCGAGTTTATTTTTTCCTCTTTTTCGTTAGTTCATGAAATAAACGTCGAAAAGGTTCTTATTTTCATGATTTTATCCGGGAGACTCTTGGCTTTTTGCATTATCTTTGTCATATTTTATAGCGAAAACAAGGTGTCAAGACAATGCAGAAAACATTTACCATTCGTGATATCGCGACCCGGGCCGGTGTCTCTCTCGGTACCGTCAGCCGGGTGATGAACAATGCGATCAACGTTGATCCTGAACTTCGGGAACGTACGCTCTCCGTCATGCGGGAATTTCACTATGTGCCGTTGCGGCGTCCGCGGAAAAACTCCCGGCGAAACCTGGCCGAGGGTGGACGCGTCGCCATCCTGTTTTTCGATATGCAGTTCCATTGGGAGGACTCCTTCCCGGCCCGCTCCTGTGCGGAGGGAATTTCAGAAATCTGCCGGATTTACGGTGTCAGACCGGACTTTTTCACACTGCTCGACTGCAGCGATGAAAAATTATTCCGGCATCTTTCCGAATTTGATGGAATTCTGGTCAAGCACAATTTCCGCCACGGTGACGAACGACTCCGCCGGATTGGGGAATTGGCGGAAAAGGTGCCGATGGTCTGGTTCGGCGTCAACGGGTTCAACCGTCGCTTTCCGAACGTGGTTCTCGACAACCATGCAGCCGGAGCACTTGCCGCGGAGGAACTGATCCGGCGCGGACACCGCGTGATCGCCTTTATCAGTACCGATCCGGATCACGGAATGTTCGCACAGCGGGCGGAGGGATTCCGGGAGGCGATGGCGGCTCGGGGACTCTGGCGGAGCGCGCTCTTTTTCGAAGAAAAATTCTCCACTGTTTCCTCGCCAAATCCCGATCCGATTCCGCCGCTGCTCGGCCGGACGCTCGGCCGGATCTTGGCATACCCGGAGAAGGTCACCGCTGCCGTTGTCACCAATGACTGGGGTTGTGTCGGTCTCTATCGCGCCTGCGGAGAACGCGGTTTACGGATTCCGGAAGAGCTGAGTATAATCGGCTTCGACAACCAGATTCCGGTCTGCTGCAGCCTGAAACCGCCGCTTGCCAGCATTGAAAATCCGCTGGTCGATATCGGCCGGACTGCCATGGCGGAACTTCTGCAGAGGATCGATGCGAAGCACCGGAAACTGACGCTTCCGCCTAGTGTCCGGTTGCTTTCCGGTACTTTGATTGAACGCGGATCGCTCCGCTCGCTGTGAATGATAACCAACCCGGAAAGGATTGTTAAGATGAAATATCGCTGTTTTACCCTTATCGAACTTCTGGTCGTGATTGCGATCATCGCGATTCTCGCCTCAATGTTGCTGCCCGCGCTGAATCGGGCGCGGGAACGGGCACAACTCAGCAGCTGTCTCAGTAATCTGAAGCAGCTCGGCTATGCCTGCACTTCTTATCTTGCCGACAATGATGAATACTGGTTCCCGCTGGGAGTTGCGCACAGTGCTGACCGTTGGCCGAACAAGCTGGTTCCCCATCTCGGCGGAGACAGAAAGGTTTTCAAATGTCCCTCGGAAAAAAGCGAAGGCGAAGTTTCGTATGCGTATAACAACTACTTCCGTCTCAAGACGCGCATGAAGGATTCAATCATTGACCCTCGACTGCGTTCCCGGGTGCTGGTGCTCGCCGATGCGGCGCCGCAGAAAACGACCGCTGCCGACGGTTCTCTTCATGGCGGCTGGGTCAACGATATGAATCCGGGTTATGGCTTTTTCGACCTGACCACCGGAGAATCGCTTTCCGGTCACGTTGTTAAATGGAATATCCTGTATGCCGATACTCATGCGGCGACCGTTACCCATGTACAGAGCTTTCCGACCGAGTTTCCGCAGGAACGGCTCGACTGGCCGCTCTATATGAAGCCCCGCTTCGGCTGGCCCTGGAATTGAGGAGGAAAACCGGTTATGCGAAAGAGATTTCTGATTCTTTTTACCGCCTGTTGCGTCATGCTTGCTGGAGCGGCGGAGTTTCGTTGGGATTTTTCCCGCTCCGGCGACGGCTGCACAGGCCGGGCAGTCCTGCCGCCCGTCGCCGCGGTCACGCTGAAGGACGGTGCGCTGGAGACCGGGAACACATCGGCCTGTTATCGGCTTCCCGCCAGATTCCCGGCCGGTTCCGGTTCCCTGCTGATTCGGTTTCGGCCGCTTGCTGCGACGGAACCGGGGCGAGAATATTGTCTGCTTGATGTGATGGAGGGCGGCAGCGGACTCCGCCTCTGGATTGACCGCAATGGTAATTTTGCCTGCGACCTGCGCGAAAACTGGCAGAATTGTTTCTGGTGGACCATGCCTGCCGCGAAACTTGATGCAGGGCGATGGAATGAGCTCGTTCTGCTCTGGTCTCCGGAGAAACTTTCGATCCGGTTCGGCGGGCGTACGGTCTATGAAAAGAAGCAGCCTGTACTGCCGTCGAAATGGGGACAGGCTGTTGCGCTCGGCGCTTTTTCGGACGGCAAGGCTGCTTTCCCGCTTCGCATCGCTTCGCTGATTCTCTCTGACAAGGCGGAGTTTCCGGCCGGCGGGAGAATTCAGGGGACCTTTGTCCGTCCCGTCGCGCGCCGGGTGAAACCGGTGTTCGGACTCAATCTGCATACGCGCAATTCGGACCGGGAGCTGCCGGTCATCGCCGGCAGCGGCGTCAGACGGGTACGGTTTCACTTCTCCTGGAATGAGGCGGAATCGGAGAAAGGTATCATGCAGTTGCCGCAGAGCGCCTTCGACTTCATGGCGTCACTGGACCGGGCAGGGCTTGAGCCGCTGATGATCCTCGCTTACGGGAATCGGCATTACAATGTTCCCGGCACGCCGGGCGGATTTGACGAGCTCAAGGGACAGAATGCCGCTTTTCATGCCGGATTCGGCCGCTACGCCCGTTATATGGCCGAAACTTTCGGCAGTGCCGGCAGCGGTCAGGTGAAGGAGTATGAGGTGTGGAACGAGGAGAACGGCGCGACGCCGGAGGAGTATATGGCTGTACTCCGCAGCGCAGTGGGAAACATCCGCGCCGTTGACCCGGCGGCGAAGATCATATTCGGCGGCATCTCCCGCATGGATCATGCTTTTCTTCTACGTTGCTTCGAGCTCGGCGCCGGGAAACTTGTCGATGCCGTCGCGTTGCATCCATACCGGCAGGAGGTCCCGCCTGAGGCATCGTATCAGAGCATGCGCCGGTTCAACGGCGAAACCGCGAACTATGCAGAAGAACTGCTGAAAATGCGTGAAACGGTGGACCGTCTCTCTCCGGCCGGAAAATCGATTCCCCTCTGGATCACCGAGTTCGGCTATTGGACCGTCGATGCCCAGCCGTCGCTGGATCCGGCCGCTTCCGTCTCGCACGATGTACAGGCCAAGTACCTGCTGCGCTCAATGCTCCAGAATCTTGCGCTCGGAGTGGACCGCTACTACTGGTACCGGGCGGTAGACAGCGCGTTTTTCGGGCTGACCTGCGGACCGGGTTATTTGCCGCGTCCGGGATATTTCGCTCTTCGTCATCTGAATGCGAAGTTCCCGCCAGGTAGCGAGTTCGAGGTGCTGGATCATGAAATTGCCGTTATCGCCGATACGGAGAATCGCAGACGGCTCGAAGTGCTCTACGGTTCATTCGATCCGCATGCCTATCTGTTCCGGAGGCAGGACGGCGCGCTCTTTCTGGCCCTCTGGAATGGAGGACGGGCGGCTGACCGGCAGACTGAGCTCCCGGTTGCCGATGTCGAGCTGCCGTTCGAGCTGGCATCGGAAAATACCGGTGTGTACGACCTCCTTCTCGGTTCGGACCGCGCCTGGTTCACCTCGGAACCGGTTCGCGTCCGCATCCGGAACCGGAATGGCCGAAGCCGTATCGAAGGCGTGAAATTCTGTGACACCCCGGTTCTGCTGGAGTTGAAGACCCGATGACCGCCGCCGACGAATTCTACGAAGCGGCTCTTCGCATCGCCGACCGCAAGCTCGACCGCGAAGGGCCGTTCGGTCCGGTTTTGCGCCCCCGGCTTGGAACCGGCGGGAATTTCAGCGATCTGTTTCTCTGGGACACGGTTTTTTGCATATTCTGGGCGAAGTATCACCCGGAACGCTATCCGCTGGAGAATTCGCTCGATAATTTTTACCGTTTGGCCGATGTTGACGGTTTTATCAGTCGCCAATATCTGCCGACCGGGGAGTCGAAGTGGTCGAAAGAGCACCCGATCTCTTTTGCTCCGCCGATTCTGGCCTGGGCCGAACTGGAGTTGGCCGAAGCAGGGTTGTTTCCAGGGCGGCTGGAGCGGGTTTACCCGGCTCTGGTCCGGCATCACGCTTTCTGCCGGGCGCATTTCCGCCAGCCGGACGGAATGTTTTTCAGCGATCCCTTTGGCTGCGGGCTGGACAATCTGCCGCGTTGGCCGCGTTCCGGCCCGGACCCCACCGGCGGAATCCCGCTGCGGAAGGAGCATATTCACCCCGCTTTTCAGGCGACGACCGGTAAAAAGCTGCTGCCCGACCCGCGCTTCTGCTGGAACCGGCAGGCCGACTGGATCGACACGAGTGCCCAGATGGCTTTCAACGCCAGGAATCTCGCCCGGATCGCGGAACGGATCGGCTGTCCGGGCCGGGAGATCGACGCATACCGGCAGGAGCATGCCGCAATCGCGGCGGCGATCAACCGGATCGCCTGGAGCGAGGCGGACGGCTTCTATTTTGACACGCTCGCCGACGGTACGCCGATTCGCCGCTTCTTTGCGACCAGCTACTGGACATTGCCGGCCGGCGTCGTGCCGGAGGAACGGCTCGACCGCTATCTGGCGCACCTGAACGATCCTGCGAAATTCTGTCGCCCGGTTCCGGTTCCGACCCTTGCGGCGGACGACCCCGATTACGATCCGGAGAACGGCTATTCAGCCGGTCCGGTCTGGATCTTCATGGATTATATGATTTTGCGGGGGCTGCGGAGCTGCGGCCGGGAAGCGCTGGCTCGGTCGATCGCGTCAAAACTGTTCGAAGGAACGCTTCGGCTGTTCCGTTCCACCGGAACGATCTGGGAGAACTATTCGCCGGAAGACTCCGGCCGGCCGGCGAAGGGCGAGCCCGACTTCTGCGGCTGGTCGGCGCTCGCGCCGATTGCCGTCCGCCGGGAGTTTCTCGATTGCTGAACGGCCTGCTGCTTTTTCCCGTTTCCCGTTTTCCGGACGGAGGATGCATCGTGAGATCAACGTGCGTAAAAAAATCTGACGTTCCGTATCCGGTAGGAGATTCGGTCCCGGCGTGAATTGATGCCGAGCCGGATTTTTACGATCTCTCCGCCGTCGATGTCGGGCGGAAGCTGGATGCGGCACTCTTCCCATTCCGTGTCCGGCACATTCACCTTGAGCTGGAGTGTTTTTCTGTTTTTCAGCACCAGCATCAGCAGCATTTGCCGGATTCCCTTCGGCTCGGAGCTTTTGGCTTCGAATGCGATGATCCTGGCACCGGCCAGTGACTCCTGAGGCAGCTGAAGCGTATATTCGGGATAGGTCCAGCGGTCGACTCCGGCAGGATATTCCGTCGTGAAGCAAAGCGCGTTTTCATCCTCATCGTATGCGGCCGTCTGCTCGCCGGAGGAATTTTTGCGCCAGTTCACCGGGTCGACAAGCTGCGGCATTTCGACTTCCCGGCAGGCTTCCATTCCCGCCTTCAGGTTCCGCAGCGGAATGACGAGCGGAGAAGTCGCCCTGCCGCCGAAAATACCTTCGACCCGGAGTTCGCCTTTGAATGTTTCATTCAGCGCCGGCTTGAAGAAGACTTCAAACTCCGATTTTCCGAATGGCGGCAGAGTGACCGCATCGGGAATTCCCCTGCTGCCGCCTCCCGAAACGGAAATCCGCCCCTGCTTTTCCCGGCCGGAAAAATTCCATGCCTGAAGTTTGAAACGAACGGTGTCGTTCCTGATGTCCGTCCCGTCCTTGCCGACCCAGAGTTTGAAGTCATCGGAAAGCTCTGTCCGGAAGACAATGCTTCTGTCAAGTTTTTCCGGTTCGCTTCTCTCTGTTTTCTGCGAGATGAACGGAATGTCGGGCCGGAGCGAAGGAGGACAATCGATGAAAGCGGGAAAACGGGTCGCCGTCATTTGCGCTCCATCCGCTTCGAAAGGTGTTCCGAAATGGTCGACTCCTGCCAGTTTGCCGCCGCTCCCGGGGAGGGCGAATTTGCGGGACAGCAGGTTTTGCGTGTCGAGATTCGGACGTTCCTCCTTTGTATCGAGCTCGGAAATGCTCCAGTAAACCAGGATTTTCCGGCCGTCTCTGCGCCGGTAGAGGAAGCCTTTGATTCCATCGCCCAGCCGGATCTCCCCTTCCGGCTCCGCGTTGCCGAGCCGGTCGATCAGTGTTGCAAGCACGGCATAACCGGGCTTTACCGTAAAATCGTGCCGCAGCATGCCCCAATCCTTTTTGCCGGCCCGTTCGTTGTAAGGCGGCAGGACGAAAAAGAAATCACGTTCGACTCCGAGAAACTGCATGGTAATCATCATTTTGGCGATATATTCGGCAACCAGGAGCTCCTGGGCGGGGGAGTGCTTTCGAACGCCCTTGATTCCGCTCTCCTCCCGGGCTGCTCCCTCCATGTTGGAGCCGTTTTCCGTGAACCAGATCGGCAGATGAGTGAGGTTATGGCGCTTCAGATGATTCCGGATATCCTGCAGCACGGCCGGGAAGTCCCGGATGACGGCGTAGGTATGCATATTGAAGATATCCGCATAATCGCCGGCTCCGTTGAGCAGCACGACGTGATTGTAATTCAGCAGCGGAGTACGCGCATATCCGCCGGGAGCGACGGTCAGCTCCGGGTCGCCGGCCTTGAATCCGAGGTAGGCCGATTTCAGCGCGGCGGCATAATCCCAGGCGCCTTCCGGGGCGAATCCGATGTCGGGTTCGTTCCAGAACTCCCAGACGGTCATCTTTCCCCTGAATTCCCGGGCGAGCTTCCGGGCGAAACGATAATTCGCCATCAGGTCGGAGGGCAGCCGGGGAGTGTTGCTTCTCGTCCAGGAGGGCGCATCATGGTAGACCCCGGAAATCCGGATTCCGCGTTCGGAAAGCAAATCCGCATTCAGCCGGTACTGTTTCCAGTCGAATTTGCCGGGTTCCGGCTCGACATCGCTCCAGCGCAGGCGCTCGCGGACCATCTGGATACCGGCGCGGCGTGCAACCTCGGAGACTATGGCGAAAGCGTCCGCCGGCCGGAACGGATTCTCCTTCTGAGGCGCGGCCAGCCAGCTCTGCGCGGAGTCGACGGCGAAAAACAGGTCCGGATTTTTTTCCCGTTTTTCCGGGTCGGGGACCACGGCGAAGCTGCGGCTGCCGGGGATTCCGGCGACTTCGAGCTTGTAGTAACCGTTCGGAAGAGCGGGCAGAGTGAAGCCGGCGCCGGAAAAATTTTCTTCCCGGATGATTTCGTCCTGCCAGTTGCGGAGAATCCAGCGTCCATTTTCCGCCGCTCCGGCATCCAGGGAGAAACGCAGTTCCTCCCCCTGCAGAAAGGCGGCGCCGGGCGCTGCCGCCGTGACCGTGTCTCCGTCTGCCGCTTCCGCAGCCGGAGCAAGAAGAAAAATGGCGGCAGCGAGAATAAGAATCATCTGTCTCATCATCTTAAAGTTCACACCTGCCTCCATGAATCACTGCGGATTTGAATCCGAGTTCTTTCAGTTCGTTGCTGCTCTGCGATTTTACATGCCCGTCGAAGAAGGTCATGTTGCAGCGTCCGGTGTGAATCAGGGTGATTCCGCTGGTGTCGGTGCCGGAACCGTCCCAGCCCGGTGAAAACACGTATATTCCCTTGCCGGCATTGCCGCTGGGCACGATGCGCATGGTGTCGGCGAACATGAAAATTTCGGTGGGGCGGCGCATCTTTTTCTGGGAGTAATAGAGACTGCCGGAAGCGAAGGTTCCCCAGACCGTTTTTTTTCCGTTGTAGAATGTGTTGTACAAATTGGTCCGGTACATGCCGTAGGTCTGCTGAAGGTAGGGATCGGAATTCGTCTTGATCGTCGGGCAGTACAGAATTCCGGGCACTCCGATGTATTTCTGCTCCTTCAGGTATTTTCCCCAGGAGACGACTCCGGTGGTCGTGAAATTCGTGAAGACGAACTGGTTGTTGTCTTCAGCATACAGCAGAAAGCCGCGGTGAAGCTGACTTTGCTGATTGAGGCAGGAGGTGGCCCGGCCCCTTTCACGCGCGCCGTTCAGCGCCGGAAGCAGCATGGCGGCGAGGATGGCGATGATCGCAATGACGACCAGCAGCTCGATCAAGGTGAAACTCTTCTTCATCGTTTTTGATCTCCTGTACTATCCAATATGCTTTGCGGTTGTCTCGCGAATGGTCATGGTCGGCTCGATCAGAATCTGCGGTTCTTTCAACGGTCTGCCCTCAATCAGGGTCTTCAGCATGTAAATCCCGCGGAAAATCGCTTCCGGCGCGTTCCAGGCGATTGAGCTGACCGTCGGAAAACTCTGTTCCGCTTCCGCTTGGGAGCTGCAGGCGAAGACGCTCAGCTGTTCCGGCACCCGGACTCCCGCTTCGCAGGCGGCATAGAGAATCCCTTTGGCCGCGCGGCCGTCACTGCAGATTACGGCGCTCGGAAACTCTTTGCGGGAAAACAGTTTCCGCCCGAATTCAACCGCGCCCCTCGTGGTGGCGGCATCCTCTTTGAGCGGCAACCGGACCGACCATTCGTCCGGACGGTAATCGAGGGCGAATTCATCGACGGCCCGCAGGAAACCGGTTTCAATCTGCCGCTGCCGACGGTATTCCAGCGGCCCCGTAACCAGGCCGAAGCGGCGGTGATCCAGCGCCGTCAGGTACTGGACCGCCTTGTAGAAGGCGAGTTCGTAATCGGAGAGCAGATTGTATCTGGATTCCTCTTCGAGGGCGACGAAAGGAAAATCCGGATTCTCCTCCAGAAATTTCCGCACGGCCGGAGAGATGGTTCCTCCGTGAAGCACACCGCCGGCGAGACCGTTGACCAGAAGCGAGGGAATCTTTGAGGAAGCCGGGTCGTGGTATTCAATCTGGCAGCGCAGTTCCTCCGATTCGCATTGGCGGATGAAGCTCGATATCATCGGCATGAAGTAACCCGAGCCGAAGATCCGCTCCGGGAGGTCGCTGACGATCAGCCCGAGATCGCGGCTTCGCTTCTGCTTGAGCAGCTTGGCGGCCATGTTGGGCTCGTAATTCATTTCCGCGGCAACCTTGCGCACCCGTTCCCGCATCGCGTTCGAAACCGTTCCGGTCCCGTTCAGCGCCGCGGATACCGTGGCGACCGCTACGCCGGCGGCATCGGCGATATCTTTCAGCTTGACAACCCGGTCGCGATTCATATGAAATCCTTTCGTATCGTTCCATGAAACGTTCTATATTAATTATACCAAACCGGCGGCGGTTTGTCAAGAGGGGGATCGGAAAAAGTCGGAATTATCCGGCCGCATCTTTGCATGAGGAGATATCCGGAGGAGTGAAGACGCCGTGAAATGTTTCCGCTGTGTTTTTACGGCTGCCGTTCGAGGAAACGGCGGTAGTTTCTGGCGAGGTCGGTCATGGCCTCCTGATAGAACCGGATCTGGTCGCGGGTGCCGCAGGAGGAGACGGCTCCGGCCGTGCCTCCGTCTTCGGTCGGATGGGTCAGGTCTCCGATGGTCATGAATCCGTTGACCTGCAGGTCGCTCAGCGGGCTGATGAACACGTCGGCGTTGCGCAGAATCGACAGCCCCATCGAACCGACGAATTCGCTCATCGACCCCGGCATCAGCCGCAGCGCGATCTGGTAGAACAGCGGGTGGATCATCGAATAGAGTTCGAGCAGTTCGTAGCTTTCGCTCGACCCCTTCCGCGTATGCCAGAGCCGCTGGTTGAACTCCTTCTGGAAATTCAGAAAACCATCCAGCGGGTTGCTGCGGTCGATGTATTTCCCGGCCCGGATGAAGACGAGGCTCAGTTCCCGCTCGGCCGGGTTCCCGCTCTTCGGCTCGGAGTCGACCGGGAACAGCATCTTGCAGTTGCGGAAGAACCGGTGCTGCGCCAGGCCCCAGATCAACATGCCGGCCACCGTCGCCGGGCCCTCCATCAGCGTGACGTATTTGGCGTTCAGCTCGCGGCGCAGCGCCAGCATCGGCTCGAAGTCGATGAAGAACCGGTTGCGGAACAGCCGGTTTCCGGCATAGAGAATTTCCGGCCGCGCGGCCGGGGAACTGAGCGCCGGGTAGGCGAGCACGCCGGCGCATCCCCAGCTCTGCTTGAGATCGGCCAGCAGCTCCTGCATCGGCATGCCGTCCACCGGGACGTGATGAAACTGCACCCAGAGGTCGGCTTCTCGGAAATCCGGCGTATAGCGCGCGATGACATTCAGCACACCCCAGCCCGGATTCCGGTATTTGCGCAGGTTCGGGCTCGACAGGCGCCGCCCCCGCATCGCCGCCGGGTCTCTCGGCAGGAGCTCGCAGTGGATGAAGGTTGCGGTCAGCAGGCGCTCGACCAGGTTTTTGAGTTCATGGCGCGCTCCGTAGCTGTAACCCGGGACCCGCCGGGCCCAGCGGCGCAGCCGTCCGGCCAGAACCCGCCCCTGGTCGCCGCATTCGCTGACCCGCAGCTTGTTGATGTTGATGACCATGCGGCGCAGCGCATCCCGGATCTGCTCCGGCGTCAGCAGCGAAAAGTTCTCCCGGCTCGTATCGAAGTGCATCTCGATCCACAGCAGCTCGCCGGTTTTGTCGTAAAACGCCTCGGCGATGTCCGTGAAGTCGATCTTTTTGCGTCCGAGCCGGAACATCGCCGGCGCGGCCGACCAGTGGAGCTGGCTGTGGTTGCGGATATAATCGGCCAGATTCCGGATCAGCAGCTGCCGGGCTGTGATGAAGTTGTCCGGCACCGGCTCCTGCTTGTAATAGGTCAGACGGAAGCACGAAAGCACGAATTTCGAATATTCGTTGCGCAGGAAAATTCCGGTCGCCTTGCGCCAGCCGTTCTCCTCGGCCCGCATTCCGAACTTCTTGAGCAGCTGCAGGATTTTGATGAAGCCGAAGAGGAAGATCGTACCGAAGCTCCAGCGGTCGACCAGCCGGTGCATTTTCAGCGTGTAGGAGTCGGTCAGCGATCTGAGCTGGGCGCCGAGCGCCGGTTTCTGCTCCGCCGCCGCATCCGGCATCGCGGGGATGGCGCCGTCCGGTTCCGGGAGCGCCGGTGCGGCGGCATCGTTCAGGAATTCGGCCACGGCGGCAGCCGTCTCCTCCGGCATCTCCTCCTGCGGAGAATGGCCGCACTCCGGGAAGACGACGAGCTTCGAGTTCACGAGGCAGTCGTGGAATTTGTCGGCGTCGTCGAGCGGAATGATCCGGTCTTCGGCGCCCCAGATGATCAGCGTCGGCAGCTTCAGCTTCCGCAATTCTGCCTGGAACGCCGGGACGTTCGGAATGCGGAAGTTCCGTGCGGCGGCGATCACGCTTTCGCGCGCGCCGGGCAGCCGCATCGCTTCGGCGTACTGGCGGATCAGCTCCTGGCTGATCTTCCCTTCGCGGAAATAGGCCTGGCTCATGACCAGATAGACCATCAGGTCTTCGCTGGCGAAGCGCAGCAGCGGATTCTGCGGGGAGACCAGCGCAAGCGACGCGATGAATTCCGGCACCTCGGTGAACATCCCGGCCGGATCGATCAGGATGAGCTTGTCGACCCGTTCCGCGATGTCGGCGTAAGAGAGCAGCAGGCACGAGATCGCTCCTCCCATCGAATGCCCGGCCAGAACCAGATTCTTCAGGTCGAAGCGGCGGATGAATTCCGCCGTGCAGGCGGCCAGGTCGAAAAGCGTCGTGTGTTCGGGATCGTTCTTCGACGAGTAGCCGAAGCCTTTGACGTCCAGGCGGATATAACGGTAACCATCCGGCAGGAGATCGATGACCGCATCCCAGGTGCAGGCGTATTCGGCAAAACCGTGGATCAGCAGAACGGGAGGACCGTCACCGCCGCTGTCATACCACGCGATGCGGTTGATCGTCCCCCGCTCGTCGGTCAGCTCCACATAACGGCGTTCATCCATGCAGCAATCCCCGTATTCTGGCGGCGGCGGAAAACCGGGGCCATCTCTCCCGGCCTCCGCCGCAGGTGTTCAGGCAAGCGTTATCTGCCGTCGACGATCGCGGCCTGCGCCGCGGCCAGGCGGGCGATCGGAACCCGGAACGGGCTGCACGAGACGTAATTGAGTCCGATCCGGTCGCAGAACGCGACCGACTTCGCCTCGCCGCCCTGTTCGCCGCAGATGCCGATTTTGAGCTCCGGTTTCGTGCGGCGGCCGTTTTCAACCGCATACTCGATGAGCTTGCCGACGCCGGACTGGTCGATGGTCTGGAACGGGTCCGCCGCAAGCAGCTTCTTGTCGAGGTAATCCCCGAGGAATCCGCCGATGTCGTCGCGGCTGAAGCCGAAAGTCATCTGGGTCAGGTCGTTTGTTCCGAAGCTGAAGAAATCGGCTTCGGCGGCCATCTCGTCCGCCAGCAGACAGGCGCGCGGAATCTCGATCATCGTGCCGACTTTGTAGGCGACGGAGTCGAGACCGAATTTTTTCGCGACCTGCTCCGCCACCCGGGCGAGGATCTTCTTCTGGAAACGGAGCTCGGAGGAGTCGCAGGTCACCGGAATCATGATTTCGGGCTTGCACGCTTCCCCCTCCCGCTCAAGCTCGCAGGCGGCCTCGAGAATCGCGCGCATCTGCATCTCGGAGACCTCCGGATAGGTCACGCCGAGGCGGACGCCGCGGTGTCCCATCATCGGATTCACCTCATGCAGGTTTTCGGCCCGCTTGGCGATCTCTTCGACCGTGATGCCGAGCGATGCGGCCAGTTCGGCCCGCGCCTCGGGAGCATTCGGCACGAATTCGTGCAGCGGCGGGTCGAGCAGACGGAAGGTGACCGGCAGCCCGCCCATCGCCTTGAGCGTGTTTTTGATGTCGCTCTTCACGAAAACGAAGAGCTCGTCCAGCGCCTTCACCCGCTCTTCGCGGGTGTGCGACAGAATCATTTTGCGCAGCGCAAAGAGCGGCTTTTCACTGTTTTTGCCGTAGAACATGTGTTCGGTGCGGAAGAGGCCGATGCCCTCCGCGCCGAAACTGCGCGCGATCTGCGCGTCGTCCGGCGTGTCGGCGTTGGCGCGGACACCGAGCCGGCGGTACTTGTCCACCAGCGCCATAAAGTGTTTCAACTGCGGATTCTCGCTCGAGTCGATCGTCGCCAGCCGTCCTTCGTAGACATATCCGCGCGTGCCGTTCAGGCTGATCGCATCGGCCGAGGTGTAGGTTTTCCCGCCGACCTTCAGCGTTCCCTTCGCCTCGTCGATCACAAGCGAACCCGCGCCGACGATGCAGCATTTGCCCCAGCCGCGGCAGACCAGAGCCGCGTGGCTGGTCATGCCGCCGCGCGCGGTCAGGATGCCGGTCGCGGCGCGCATGCCTTCGACATCCTCCGGATTCGTCTCTTCGCGGACCATGACCACCGCTTCGCCCTTCGCGGCGGCGGCGACCGCCTCGGCGCTTGAGAAGACGATGCGTCCGACCGCCCCGCCCGGACCGGCCGGCAGCCCCTTTGCGATGAGCGCCGCACATTTTTCGGCCTTCGGGTCGAGGATCGGGTGCAGCAGCTCGTCGAGCTGTGCCGGGGAAACGCGCAGCACGGCGGTCTTCTCGTCGATCATCTTTTCGTCGAGCATGTCCATCGCCATGTTGAGGGCGGCCGTTCCGGTCCGCTTGCCGACGCGGCACTGTAGCATGTAGAGGACGCCTTCCTGAATCGTGAACTCGATGTCGAGCATGTCGCGGTAGTGCGCTTCGAGCTTGTTGCGGATGTCGAACAGCTGCTTGTAGAGCGCCGGATAGAGCTCTTCGAGCGACTTCAGGTGCTTGTTCTGTTCGTTGCAGGTGTCGGCGTTCAGCGGATTCGGGGTGCGGGTGCCGGCGACGACGTCCTCGCCCTGCGCATTGACGAGCCACTCGCCGTAGAACTTGTTCTCTCCGGTGGCCGGGTTGCGCGTGAAGGCAACGCCGGTGGCGGAAGTGTCGCCCATGTTGCCGAACACCATGCTCTGCACATTGACCGCGGTGCCCCATTCGTCCGGAATCCCCTCGATGCGGCGGTAGGAGACGGCCTTTTTGCCGTTCCAGCTCTTGAGCACGGCGCAGATGCCGCCCCGGAGCTGCTGCATCGGGTCGTCCGGGAACTCCTTGCCGAGCGTCTCCCTGACCTTCCGTTTGAAGGCCTCGCAGAGCTGTTTCAGGTCTTCGACGGTCAGGTCGGTATCGCTGGCGTACCCTTTGGACTCCTTCAGGCGGTCAAGCATTTCATCGAGCTGCTTGCGGATCGCCTTGCCCTCTTCGGGCTCGATCCCTTCGGCTTTCTCCATGACTACGTCGGAATACATCATGATCAGCCGGCGGTAGGCGTCATAGACGAACCGTTCGTTGCCGGTTTTGGCGATGAGCCCGGGGATCGTCGAGGTGGCCAGGCCCACATTCAGCACGGTCTCCATCATGCCCGGCATCGAGCTGCGGGCGCCGGAGCGGCAGGAGACCAGCAGCGGATTGGCGGGGTCGCCGAATTTCATGCCCATGACCTGCTCGACCTTGCGCAGCGCGGCTTCGACCTGCCTGTCGAGTCCTTCCGGAAGGCGGCTGCCTTCCTTGAAATAATCGACGCAGCATTCGGTCGTGATCGTGAAGCCCGGCGGCACCGGCAGGCCGAGCGAAGCCATTTCCGCAAGGTTCGCGCCCTTGCCGCCGAGCAGATCCTTCATCGAACCGGAGCCTTCGGAGTCGCCGCCGCCGAAGGAGTACACATACTTCTTGTCCACCATACCCTGTTACCTTCCTCTGTTCCTTGGATAATTGCCTGTCCGCTGCCCGGATTGTCGTTTCCGGCGTTCCGATGGACCCGCCTCAGTAAAATTTGTCGATCACCTCGAGAATCCGCCGTTTCTGCGGATTTTTTTCGAGCCCGAGGAACATGAACGAGCCGCGGACCTCGACCGGGAACGGGATTCCCTGAATGTAGGTCCGTCCTTCGTCGCCGATCTTCTCGACCCGTTTCTCCTGGACGCTCGAACTGCGGTCGTATTTGTAGACGCCGATTTCGTTGCCGTCGATCATGATGGCGCAGCCGCTCGTGGCGCGGAACGGATCGCCCGGCAGCGGACGTGTGCCGTCGACCTTCACGCCGTCGCGTTCGAGATAGGCCGCGAAATCCTCCGGCCTCAGATAGTTGTTGTCATAGGAGGCGCAGCCGGAGAGCACCGCCGCGGCGGCCAGAACCGGCACGGCGAACATGAGCCATTTTGTCCACTTCATTTTCTGTTTCCTGTCTTGCATGTTTTTCGGCACAACACCATAATCTAATCTGTCAAGCGGCGGAATACAAGTAGCCGGGGACAAGATTTTCATTCGCCCGCTCCCCTGCCGGCGCGGGCCGCGAAATGCGGCGAATCCCCCCATTCGCCATAGGCGATCGATTCTCCGATGGCGGCCACCGCCCGTTCGAGCTTTTCGCGCGCCGTGCCGGCGTTTTCGTCGGTTCCGGGTTTGTTTTCATAAAGCAGATACCCCTTGCGGTAGGCGAGGTCGCCGATATTCGGCATGATGACGTTCGCGCCCGCAAGGAGCCCGAGTTCGCGTCCGTTCGGCGCGAGCGCCTGCAGCGCGGTCGTGCTCGCGATGTTCACATTGCGGAGATGGAGCCGGGTTACCGCAATCATTTTGAGCCCGAGTTCAAGCTGGCGGCCCGCGTCGCTGCCGGCGTCGGGGAACTGCCGCCCGAGCGGCGTGTCGTGGTGAACGATATACGGCCCCATTCCGATCATGTCCACATCGAGCGACTTGAAAAATTCGAGGTCGTGCACGAGATTCGCCGTCGTCTGCCCCGGCAGCCCGACCATGACGCCGGTTCCGACCTGGTAGCCGGTTTTCCGCAGCAGGTGCAGCGATTCGACGCGCGCGGCGTAGCTGTGGTCGGCCGGGTGCAGTCTCGCGTAAAGCGCCGGGTCCGAACTTTCGATGCGGAGCAGATAGCGGTGTGCTCCCGCATCGAACCAGCGGCGGAACGTTTCTTCGGATTGTTCGCCGAGCGACAGCGTGATGCCGAGCCGGCCGCCGTCGAGCTTCTTGATTTCGCGCACGGCGTTTTCGATGAAATCGACCCAGCCCGGATCGCTCCTCTCCCCGGCCTGCAGCACGACCGAACCGTAGCGGAACTCGGCCGCGTGCCGCGCCGCCGCCACGATCTCTTCGAGGGACATCGTGAAGCGGGCGACCTTTCGGTTCCCGCCGCGGATGCCGCAGTAGAAGCAGTTTTTGCCGCAGACGTTCGATACCTCGATGAGCCCGCGCAGCCGGACCTTGCTGTCGATGTACCTGAGCTTGACCTGATAAGCGGCCCGGTAAAGCGCTTCGAGGTCGCCGGGCTCCTTGAGTTCGAGCAGGAACGCAAGCCTGGCCGGATCGAGCGTTTCACCGGCGACGGCCGCCGCCAGAATATCTTTGAGAATCATGATGCAACCTTCCGTGTTCTCCTCTTCCTGTGGGTCGGGTTAATGTAGCATCCGGCGCGAAAATATGCAACCGGATGTGTTTTTTCTTGAAAATCTTTGTTTTTCTTCCCGAAATGGATTTGCATTTCCTGAAAAAGATGATATTTTTAAAAACGTTGTCGATGTTCGACGGATACGGGGGAGTAGCTCAATTGGTTAGAGTACCACCCTGTCACGGTGGATGTTGCGGGTTCGAGCCCCGTCTCTCTCGCCACTTTTTCAGTGGCCGAAGTATCCGCAGAATCATGACGACGCCGCAGTTATGCGGGGGAGTAGCTCAATTGGTTAGAGTACCACCCTGTCACGGTGGATGTTGCGGGTTCGAGCCCCGTCTCTCTCGCCACTTTTTTTGCCTTTTTCCGGATTTTCCCTTCGGCGGCGCGTCCGGTATGGAGTTCAGAAGGGAAATATTCCGTTTCCCGGGGCGTGATGCAATCCCCGCCGTTAGTTGCGGGGTCGCGCCTTTTTTCCGGGAGACTGAACAGGGGGCCGTTATTTCCTGCCGTAATTGATGTCGCAGAGGCGAAGGGCCGGCGGCGGCAGCGGCTCATCCTTTAGGAATTGCTCGAGAAGTCCGCACGGGTCGGGCTCCCTGCCCGCCTTCAGCCAGTAGATGTCGTGCCCTTCGCGTTCGAGTTTGCGGAAGAAGATATCCTGCCGCTTGGCGAACTGGCGGATGCGGCAAAGCAGCGTGTTCCGCATTTCGAGGAGCGTGCATTCGCCTTTCAGGTAGCGGGCGGCTTCGCGGTATTCGAGCCCGAAGAATTCGAGCTGCTCCCAGGTGACTCCGTTGACCTCATGCAGCTTTCGGACCTCGTCGACCAGTCCGTCGGTCAGGCGGCTGTCGAGCCGCGCCTCGATCCGGGCGTGGACTTCGCCGCGCGGATAATAGACGCCGAGGATCAGTGCGTCAAGCTCGAAGGGCGGCTCGAACGACTGCTCGTGGTCCGGATTCTGACGCACCCGTTCGACTCCCTTTTTACGCGGAGGCAGCGCTCCGCCCGGCAGGCGGTAACCGTCGAGCAGCGCCGCGAGGTAGAGCGCGGTGCCGCCGCAGAGGATCGGGATTCTGCCGCGCGCCGCGATCTCCCGGATGGCCCGGTAGGCGTCGCGGACGAAACGCGCGAGATGATAGACTTCGCTCTGCGGGTCGGCGATGTCGATCAGGTGATGCGGCACGAGGCCGTATTCGTCGAGGTCCTTGCCGGTTCCGATATCCATGCCGCGGTAGACCTGCCGCGAATCGACGCTGACGATTTCGGCCGGATAGAGCCGGGCCAGCTTTACCGCCAGCGCGGTTTTTCCGGTGGCCGTCGGCCCGGTGATGACGACTGTTTTGATTTTTTCAGACATAAAACCTTGCAAAAAAACTGTACAAATTCAATTTTACGTACTATATTATGGCGCGTGAAGTTTAAAATTCAATCTTGAAAGCGGATTATTCGATGGAAAAACAGCAGACAGTCGTCAACTCAGCCGTTTATTCAGGAATCGCACTGCATTCCGGCGCCCGTTCGGCGGTCCGCGTCCAGCCGGCGCCCGAAAATACCGGTATCGTCTTCCGCCGCGTCGATCTGCCCGGCAGGCCGGAGGTGAGGGCGCTCGCTTCGAACGTGGTCGACGTCCGGCGCGGCACCACGATCGCCAGCGGCAATGCCGTGGTGTTCACCGTTGAGCATATCATGTCGGCGCTGAATGCGTTCCATATCGACAACTGCATCGTCGAGATGGACGGCATGGAGCCGCCGATCGGCGACGGCAGCTCGCTGCCCTACTGCCGGATGCTGCGCGAGGCGGGTGTTCAGGTGCAGGAGGCCGAGGCGAAAGTGTTCACTCCGGCTTCTCCGCTTTATGTCGAAGGCGGCCACACCCGGCTGGTGATCGTGCCGGGGCCGGAGCTGCGCATCGCCTGTACGACGAGCTTTCCCGGCTGTCCGATCGATCCGCAGTTCTATGAGTTCACCGCAACGACGCCGGATGCCTACGAAACCGAAATCGCCGGAGGGCGCACTTTTGTCGACTTCGGCGACCTCCAGCAGCTGCTGGCCATGGGGCTGGTGAAGGGCGGCAGCCTCGACGCGGCCGCGATCATCCACGACGGCGCGATCATCTGCAAGGAGGCGCTGCGTTACCCGAACGAGATCGTCCGCCACAAGATTCTCGATATCGTCGGAGACGTTTACCTCTCCGGCTGCCGGATTACCGGCACGATCATCGCAATCAAGCCGGGGCATCCGAAAAACGTCGAGCTTGCCGGGATGCTGCAGAAAGAGATCATGGCTGCAAACAATGCTTAACGAATAAGGGAACAAGGGAAAGATAATGGGCAAGTTTTTTGGAATCAAGGAGATCAAGGCGATTCTTCCGCAGCGCTACCCGATGCTGATGCTCGACCGCGCGGAGCAGCTTTCCGACACGCAGTACGTCGGGCTCAAGAATCTCTCGATCAATGAAAACTTTTTTCAGGGGCACTTCCCGGGGCACCCGATCATGCCGGGAGTTCTTCAGGTCGAGGCGATGAAGCAGCTCGGCGAGCTGGCGGTCCGTCCGCTGCTCGATCCGGCCGGCGAGCTCGACGTTTATATGCGGGTGGTCGAGAAGGTCAAGTTCCGCCGTCCGAACAATCCCGGCGACCGGGTCAGGGTCGAGGCAGAGGTCCTGTCGGTCGAAAACGGAGAAGCGGTCGTGAAGGCGCAGACTTCGAACAACTCCGGCGTGACCTGCGAAGCGAAAATCACCTTGGCGACGCGGCCGAAATCGGGTGCCTCCGCCATGCCGGTCCTGCATACGGAATTCGACAAGTCCGACGCGACGCCGATGGACGTGACGAAGATCATGTCGCTCATTCCGCACCGCTACCCGTTCCTGCTGATCGATTATATCGCGAAGGTCGAAGGCGACCATGTCATCGCGGTCAAGAACCTGACCGGCAACGAGGAGATTTTTTCTCAGGCGGGCGATTATGCGGTCATGCCGGAGTCGCTGCTGTGTGAAATCACCGCGCAGTCCGGCTGTGCGCTCGTGCTGGCGCGTCCGGGCAACGAGGGCAAGCTCGGCTATTTCATGTCGATCGACCGCGCCGAGATTTTCGAGCCGGTCTACCCGGGCGATCAGCTGATCGTCGATATCGAACTGCCGCCGGCCAAGGGGCGTTTCGGCAAGGGCACCGGTTACATCAAGGTCGGCGAGAAGGTCGTCTTCCAGATTACGCTGATGTTCGCGATCGTCGACGCGTAGAATAACTCCAAGCATTCGGAGGAGAATGAGCAAGCTCCCGCGTGTCGTGTCCGCGGCGGATGCCGTTGCGAAGATCGGTTCGGGAGAATCGATCTATATAAGCAGTTCCGGGTCCGTGCCGCGGGTGCTTGTGGAGGCGCTTTGCGCGCGCGGCCGGAAAGGCGTTCTGCGCAACGTTTTTCTGCGTCACATCCACACCGGGCGTACGGAGGATTATGCCGCGCCCGAGTTCGAAGGGGTGTTCCGCTCCGAATCGTTTTTCATCGGCGACAATATGCGGCGGCAGGTCCAGCGGGGCGCCGCCGATTACATTCCCGTCTCTCTGCATGAGACGCAGCAGCTGATCCGCAGGGGCGTGGTCGGCTGCGACGCCGCTTTCATCCAGGTTTCGCCGCCCGGCCGTCACGGCCGGGTGTCGTTCGGCATTTCGGTCGATATCGGGCCGGCGGCGATCGAAACCGCCAAATATGTGGTTGCCGTCGTGAATCCGAACATGCCGTACACCTACGGCGACGGCGAGATCGAACTCAGCCGGATCGACTGTCTGGTCGAAGACGACTCTCCGCTCGACGAGACCGTTTTTCCGCTGCCGGACGAGATCGAGCGGGCGATCGGCCGCCACTGTGCGGAACTGGTCGAGGACGGTTCCTGCCTGCAGCTCGGCATCGGCGCGATTCCGAATGCGGTACTGTCGCAGCTGTCGGACCGGAAGGATCTCGGCGTCCATACCGAAATGTTTGCGGACGGGCTGCTGCCTCTGGTCGAGGCGGGGGTGGTCAACGGCGCGCGCAAGAAGATCGACCGCGGCAAAATCGTCGCCTCCTTCCTGATGGGGTCGCGGCGCGTGTTCGAGTTTGCGGACCGGAATCGGATGGTGCGCATGCGCGAGGTGGCCTATACGAACGATCCGTTCCGCATCGCCCGGAATCCGAAGGTCGTTGCGATCAATTCCGCGATCCAGATCGATCTGACCGGGCAGGTCTGCGCCGATTCGCTCGGCACGCGGATGTACTCCGGCGTGGGCGGGCAGCTCGACTTCGTCTACGGCGCCTCGCGTTCGGAGGGCGGCAAGCCGGTCATCGCCATGCCGTCGCGGACGGCGAAGGGAATCAGCAAGATCGTTCCCGTGCTGGACGCCGGAGCGGGGGTGGTGACGCCCCGGAGCCGCGTCCATTACGTCGTGACGGAGTACGGCGCGGTCGATCTTTACGGAAAACCGCTGCAGGAGCGGGCCAGGCTGCTGATCAGCATCGCCCACCCCGATTGCCGCGAGGAGTTGGAGAAAGCGGCGTTTGAACGGTTCGGAAAATACTTCCTGTACTGGAAATGAGGAGAGTCAGACAATGAAATTCACGAAGATCGTGGCGACGGTGAACGCGTCGACCTGCACCCCGGAGCTGCTGCTGGCGCTCTATAAGAACGGCATGGACGTGGTCCGCTTCAACACTGCGCATATGGAGGTCGGCGAAATGGACCGGGCGGTTGCGATGGTCCGCAGGGTTTCGGACAAGATTGCGATCATGGTCGATACGAAAGGGCCGAATATCCGGACCGCCAACCTGACGGAGCCGCTCGCGCTGAAGCAGGGCGACACCGTCTATATGACGGGCGATGCGGTCGAGGCGCCGGCGGGAGTCCAGGTCAATTATCCGGCTTTTGCGGCGGAGGTCGCGCCGGGCAGCCGGATCGTCTGCGACGACGGCGCCGTCGAGCTGCTGGTTCTGGCCCGCGAGGGGAAAATGCTCAAATGCACGGCGGTCCATGACGGCGTGCTTAAAAACCATAAATCGGTCAATGTGCCGGACGTCGAGCTGAATACCGAGGCGCTGACCGAGAAAGACCGTCGCTTTATCGCGAACGCGATCGAGCTTGAGCTCGACTACATTGCGCACTCGTTCGTCCGGAATGCGGCCGATATCGCGGCCGTGCGCGAACTGCTCGATGCCGGAAAGAGTCCGGTCCGGATCATTGCGAAGATCGAAAACCGTCAGGGAGTGAAGAACATCGATGAAATCCTGCGGGCCGCCGACGGGATCATGGTGGCCCGGGGCGACCTCGGCATCGAGATTCCGCTCGAGGAGGTCCCGCTGATCCAGAAGGAGCTGATCCGCTCCTGCCGGAAGGCCGGCAAGCCGGTCATCACCGCGACGCAGATGCTGCAGAGCATGCAGGAGAATCCGCTGCCGACCCGGGCCGAGGTCAATGATGTCGCCAACGCGGTTTACGACGGGACCGACGCGGTCATGCTTTCCGGCGAGACCGCGCAGGGCCGTTATCCGGTCGAGGCGGTCAGCATGATGAACCGGATCGTCGAGGAGGCCGAAAAATCGTCGGCCGGATTCTTCAACCACATCGACGGCGTCGATACCGGCGGCGACCGCGAGTACGATTTCATGATCCGCACCGCAGTCGATGCGGCGGAGCGGCTGCCGATCCGGGCGATCGTCTGCAATACGGCCGAGGGGAAATCCGCGCGCTGCTGCGCGGCCTATCGGCCGCCGGTGCCGGTCTATGCGCTCTCCTACCGCCGCTGCGTCGTGCGGCAGCTCGCGCTGGTCTACGGCGTTTACGCCGAGTATAATGAGTTCATGGAGAGCACGGTTGAGCTTTCGAAGGAGACCGCCCGCCGCCTGATTGCCGAAAAACGGCTGAGGCCGGAGGACAAGGTGGTCATGCTGTCGAAAAATTCGCAGGCGCGCGAGACGAACAATCTGCTCTGTCTCGGCGAGGTCCGCGAATTCGTCTGAGTTCCGTGACCGTTGAACCCCGACGGGAAAGGTGCGAATCATGGGAGAGAGGTACGAAGAGACGGAGTGCATGCGCTATGCCGGGAGCATGGCGCAGCTTGCCGACGCGCGGCTGATGGCGCTGGAGGAGGGGAACGGGCGCGGTGACCGGGTCATCGCATTCCGGAACGGTTCCGGGCTCGCCTTCACCGTGTCGCCGGACCGCGGCATGGATCTGGTGGATTGCTCGTTCGGCGGGATTCCGCTGGTGTTTCGTTCGCAGACCGGTTATTCCGCCGGGGCGCGCCACGAAGCGTCCGGAAAAGGGTGGCTGCGGAACTGGCAGGGCGGATTGATGACGACTGCCGGACTCCGCAATGTCGGGGCGGCGAACGGGGAGTTCGGCCTTCACGGACGCATTTCGAATCTTGCGGCCGAGGATGTCGGCATCCGGCGCGGCTGGGAAGGCGGGCGCTATCGGCTGGAGGCGTCGGGCACGTTGCGGGAATGCGCGATGTTCGGGGAGCACCTCGAGCTTTGCCGCACGATTTCGACCGGGCTCGGAGAGAATGTGATCCGGCTGCACGACCGGGTGACGAACCGCTCCTGCCGGGAGGACTACCTGCAGATTCTGTATCATTGCAACCTCGGTTATCCGTTCGCGTCGCCGGAACTGGTGTTCGACGTGGAGGCGCACGAGGTGATTCCGCGCGACGCAGAGGCCGCGGCGGGGCTGGCCGGGTGGGACCGCCTCGACGAGCCGCGGGCGGATTACCGGGAGCAGTGCTTCTACCACCGCCTGCCGGCCGGACCGGACGGCATGGCCGGGATTGCGGTGGAAAATCCGGCGCTCGGAATCCGTCTCCGGATCGAATATTCGGCCGGGACGCTGCCGAATTTCGTGCAGTGGAAAAACTGTCTTTCGGGAGGATACGCGCTCGGACTCGAGCCGACCAACGCGAGTGTGCTGGGCAGGGCGGCGGACATCGGGAACGGAACGGCCCGGAAAATTCAGCCGGGAGAAAGCGTCGAGTTCGACCTGATTTTCCGTTTCGAACATCGTTTGCCTGTACGCCCGTGAAGGCGGCTCACCCGCCGTCGGCGTCCTCTCCCGCGAAAGCTGCCTGTTCCGGTACGGACTTCGAGGGGGCCTTCCCCCAGGCCCCCGGGTCCTGAAACGCGATCGTTTCGCTTTTCCTGGCGGTTACTGCCGGTACATGACCGGGAAGGTTCCCTTTTCCGCCCGTCCGGTCGGCACGTCAAGCGCCCCGGCCCGGTCGACCAGCCCCCAGCGCCGCGAGAACGGCCAGAAGGCGACCCACGCCCGGCCGACCAGGTTCCGGCGCGGCACGGCGCCGAAAAAGCGGCTGTCGAGGCTGAACTGCGAATTGTCGCCCATCATGAAATAATGGTCCTTCGGAACCACGTACTCCTGCTGCGGGGAAGCGATGAGGCTCCCCATTCCGCCCAGATGCCCCTGATAGCCGCCTTTGCCGCTGTACAGTTTTTCGAAGGCCGGCTCGATTTCGTAGACCGGGCGGAACTTCTCTTCGCCCGCCGGTTTGATCATAAGGACATTGCCGACGATTTTCAGCGTATCGCCGGGCAGCCCGACCAGCCGCTTGATATAGAAGAAGCCGCTGAGATCCGCGAGCTTGCGCCCGTCGGCCTCGAGTCCCTCGGTCGTGAACACCATGACGTCGCCGCGCCTGAGCGGCGTCAGGTAGATGCTCCAGCGTTCGACGAACAGATGGTCTCCCATCGACAGGTAGCCGTCCGCCAGCTTCTCGCCCGGCCTGTAGCTCCTCCCGGCCTCGAGGTCGGCGTATTCGATGACTTTGCGCTCGTCGCCGGGGAGCTTGTACTTTGTCCCCCCGATCGTGAAAGAGGTCGAATCGGCCAGCATGCTGCCGGCGGCGCGGAACGAGTTGACGTCCAGTTCGCCCGGCGTTTTGATCGTCGCCTCGGCGCGGCGGGTCGAAAAAAGCAGCCAGTCGAGCGGCCCCGGCAGCTTGCCCAGCAGCGGATTCGTGCTGCGCCCGCCGTCGATGTAGTGGATTCCGTACAGCGTCGGCTGCATGCTGCTGGTCGGAATACGGAACGGCTGCAGGAACAGCGCGCGGATGCCGAATGCGACCGCGCCGACCACGAGCAGCAGGTCGAGCAGTCCGCGGATGGCCTGGTGGCGGTACGGCGGCGCCGCCTTGCGGAACCGCGATGCGAATTCGTCATACCGCCGGCCGCACTCCGCCGCCGGAACGGCTTTCATGTCTCCGAGCAGCGCATCGAGCTCCCGTTTCGCCTCGGCGCCGAGCAGGTCGTCGTCGTTGTGACGGCAGAGCCGGATTTCGGTTCTGAGCTTCGTCAGCTTCTTCCTGGCGCAATGCTTCTGCCAGAACGTCATGATCCGGACTCCTCAGCTATTGGTTTCGGTCGCTTTCAGTACGGCCACGAACGCTTCCTGCGGGATATTGACCTGGCCGATCTGCTTCATGCGCTTCTTGCCTTCCTTCTGCTTTTCGAGCAGCTTGCGCTTTCGCGTGATGTCGCCGCCGTAGCATTTGGCCAGCACGTCCTTGCGCATCGCCCGGATGCTTTCGCGGGCGATGACTTTGCCGCCGACCGCCGCCTGGATCGCGATCTGGAACATCTGCGGCGGAATCACGTCCTTCAGCCGCTCGGCCAGCTGGCGGCCGCGGCCGTAGGCCATGTCGGTGTGGACGATCGAGCTGAAGGCGTCGACCGGCTCGCCGTTGACCAGGATGTCGAGCTTGACGAGCTTGTCGGCACGGTACCCGGCCGGTTCGTAGTCCATGCTGCCGTAGCCGCGCGTCATCGATTTGAGCTTGTCGTGGAAATCGATCAGGATTTCGTGCATCGGGATTTCGGCGGTGATGATGACGTGCCTTGCATCGACCGAAACCGTGTTCGTGCAGATTCCGCGCTTGCTCATCACGAGGTTCATGACATCCCCGATGTATTCGGAGGGGATCATGATGTGGCAGTTGATGATCGGCTCCTCAATTCGTTCGATGCCGGACGGGTCCGGCAGGAACACCGGGTTGTCGACCGGAATCATCTCGCCGGATTTCATGTAGACGTTGTAGATGACCGACGGATAGGTAGCGATGATGTCGCAGTTGTATTCGCGCCTCAGCCGTTCCTGGATGATCTCCATGTGCAGCAGCCCGAGGAAGCCGCAGCGGAAGCCGAAGCCGAGCGCGGCCGACGTCTCGGCCTGGTACAGGAACGCCGCGTCGTTCAGCTGGAGCTTGCCCATGCTGGCCTTCAGCTGTTCATAGTCGGCCGTGTCGATCGGGTAGATGCCGGAGAACACCATCGGCCGCACCTCCTTGAAGCCGGGCAGCGGCTCCGGGCACGGGTCCTTGACGTCGGTGATCGTGTCGCCCATCTTCGTGTCCGACGGGCTTTTGAGGTTCGGCAGCAGGTAGCCGACGCTGCCGGCGGTCAGCTCGTCCGCCGCTCGCATTTCGGGGCTGAAGAAACCGACTTCCTTGACTTCGCTCTCGATTCCGTTGTTGAAAAGCCGGATCCGGGTGCCGCGCCGGAAGGTGCCGTTTTTGACGCGGACGTAGTTGACCACGCCGCGGTAGGTGTCGTAATTCGAGTCGAAGATGAGCGCCGCCGTGCCCGGGATATCGAGCAGTTCCGGGTGCGGAATCCGGCTGACCACGGCTTCGAGCAGCTCCTTCACGCCTTCGCCGGTCTTGCCGGAGACGCAGAGGGCCTCTTCACGCGGCAGGGCGAGCACCTCCTCCATCTGTTCGTAGCAGAGTTCGAGGTTCGCGGCGGGCAGGTCGATCTTGTTGATGACCGGGATGACCTTCAAATTCTGCTTGAAGGCGAGGTTCACATTTGCGACGGTCTGCGCCTGCACGCCCTGCGTCGCGTCGATGAGCAGGAGCGCCCCCTCGCATGCGCCGAGGGAACGCGAAACCTCATAGGCGAAGTCCACGTGTCCCGGGGTGTCGATCAGATTCAGCTCGTAGGTGTTGCCGTCTCCTGCCGCGTACTCCATGCGGACCGGGTGGGATTTGATCGTGATGCCGCGTTCGCGTTCGAGATCCATCCCGTCCAGCAGCTGCTCCTGAAGATCACGCTTGGCTACCGTGCCGGTCAGTTCGAGCAGGCGGTCGGCCAGCGTCGATTTTCCGTGGTCGATATGCGCGATGATGCAGAAATTTCGAATCAGTTCCAGTTTTGCCATATTGTTTCCGAGGTGCAAGTATCGAATATCCGTATTATCGTCAGGTAATATAGCACTTTTTCCCCGGTAAAACAACTTTTCGTTTTGCGAAAACCGGAATTTCGTGGTATTATATAAAGATTGCACCCGATTTTGAAGTTTTCCCTGAAATGAAAAGGAGCGGGATGAAGCCGATACACGCCGTTTTCGCACTGTTTCTGCTGCTCGTGCTCGCCGGCTGCGCAGCTTCGCCGGTCGGTTCGTACCAGTCGACCGCCGTGAGTAATTCGATCCTGAACAGCGAACTCGCGCTCGCCGCCCGCTCCTATGAGGGAATCGACCGGAATCCGGTTGTCATCATCCACGGCTTTCTCGGGGCGCGGCTCGCGGACCCGGCCGGGCCGGTCTGGGGCAATTTCTCGACCGCGACTTTTTCGGATGCGAATCTGAAGGCGCTCGGGCTGCCGATGGAGATCGGAAAACCGCTCGCCGCGCTCGTCTCCCCGTCGGTCCCTGCCGGAATTCTCGACGATGCCGAGATCCGTTTCGCCGGTTTCACGTTCCGCCAGCCCGGCTACGGCCTGGCCGTGGACCGGCTTGTGAAGGCCGGCTACGTCGACGGCAGCCGTCCGCTGCCGCGCGGCAGGAAGCACCCGAATCTGTTCAGCTTCGCCTACGACTGGCGGCGGGACCTGCCGGAGAGCGCCGCGAAGCTGCACGAATTTCTGCTCGAAAAGCGCAGATATCTGCAGGAGCTCTACGAAGCGGAGTACGGCGTCCGGGATTACGATGTTCAGTTCGACCTCGTCGCACACTCCATGGGCGGGCTGCTGGCCCGCTACTACCTGATGTACGGCGACCAGGATCTGCCGCATGACCCCGAGAAGCTGCCGGAACTTGACTGGCGCGGCTGCCTGATGGTTGACAAGCTGCTGGTGGTCGGCACGCCGAACGACGGCTATCTCGACACGTTCCGCGAGCTGGTCGAGGGGCTCGTGCTGGTGCCGGGTGCGCCGCGGCTGCCGTCCGGCATTCTGGCGACTTTCCCGAGTTACTACCAGATGCTGCCGGGGGCGTCGGGCGGAACGGTCGCCTTCGAGCTCAGCGGCGGCGCGGGGCTTGCGGCCTACGACCTTTTCAACCCGAATGCGTGGCTCCAGAACAAATGGGGACTCGGCGACCCGGCCAACGACCGTTACTGGAAGCTCGTGATTCCGGATGCGGAGTCGAAGACGCCGGAGGAACGCCGCCTCATCGCGCGGGACCACCTGATCAAATGCCTCGTCCGCGCCTGGCAGTTCCGCCGCGCGCTGTCGGTTCCCTCCGCGCCGCCCGAGAACTGCCTGCTCTATCTTTTTGCGGGCGACGCGGTCGATACCGCGGCGGTCATCCGGGTCGGCGCCGACGGCAGGCTGCTCGAGACCGAATACAGCGCCGGCGACGGCAAGGTGCTGGTTTCGAGCGCGCGGTTCGACAGCAAGACGCGGGAGATTAAAATGCCGCCCTTTTCGCGGTCGCCGATCGAATGGCGCGCCGTGTATCACATCGGCGCGGCGCATATGGGATTCTTTGCGAGCGACGCCTTCTGGAAAAACGCCCGCTACAATTTGCTCATGCAGCCGACGCCGGAGCAGCGGGTGCGTTACAAACTCAACGAATGACGGATTTTTTATGGACAGGATTTTCATCAGCGGCCTGCGGGTCAATGCGATCATCGGCTGTTACCCGGCGGAACGGGAACGGCGACAGGGCGTCACGATCGACGTCGAGCTCGAAACCGACCTGGCAGAAGCGGCCCGGAGCGACGAACTCGCCGATACGGTCAATTACGCCGAGATCGAAGAGCGGATTCAGGCTCTCGCGGCCGGCTCGTCGTTCAAGCTCATCGAGGCGCTGGCCGGAGCGGTCGGCCGCCTCGTGCTCGAATATGACGCGGTGCGGCGCGCGAAGGTCAGGATCGACAAGCCGGGCGCCGCGCAGCATGCCCGGTCGGTCGCGGTCGAACTTGAATTTCAGCGGGAGAAATGATTATGCCGAACTCGGATCGTTGGAAAGAGATCGCCTTTTCCGACTTCAACTGCGATGCGTTCCGCATCTGGAAGGAGGAACACCTCGTGCTTGCCGCCGGAGATTTTGCGGCGAACGAATATAATGCGATGGCGGTCGGCGGCGGATTTCTCGGTTTTCTCTGGGGAGAGCCGGCGGTCATGGTGCTGGTTCGTCCGCAGCGCCGCACCTTCGAGCTTCTCGAACGGTACGACACGTTCACGCTGTCGGTTTTCGACTCCCGTTACCGCGACGCCGTCGCGGAACTCGGCGCCGTTTCGGGGCGGGATGTGCCGGACAAGCTCGCCGCCGCCGGCTTCACGGCCGTTGAAGCCGGGCGGGTCGAAGCGCCGGCCATCGCCGAAGCCGAACTCGTGATCGAATGCCGGAAAACCTGCCGCGCCGCGCTGCACGGCCGGGATTTCTGCGACAAGAGCCTGATCGAATCCCGGTATCCCGGCCGCGACTACCACTCCTGCTTCTTCGGGCGCGTGCTGCGGATTGCGGGCGGGGATAAATATTGGAACGCGGAAGCACTGTTGGAGCATTATGGCAGACATTAATCTCACCCCCATGATGCAGCAGTATCGCGAGGCGAAGGCGTCGATTCCGCCCGATGCGGTCCTGCTGTTCCGGCTCGGCGACTTTTACGAGGAGTTTTTCGAGGATGCGGAGAAGGTCAGCTCGGTGCTCGAGCTGACCCTGACCCGGCGGCAGGGCTACCCGATGTGCGGATTTCCGTATCACGCGCTCGACACCTATCTGCCGCGGCTCGTCGCGGCGGGGGTCAAGGTCGCCATCGCCGAGCAGATGGAGGACCCGCGCCTTGCGAAAGGGATCGTCAAGCGGCAGATCACCCGGGTCATCACGCCCGGAACCATCGTCGACAACGCGCTGCTCTCCCCCTCCTGCAACAACTATCTGACCTGTCTCGTGCAGGGCAAAGACGTGTGGGCGCTCGCCAGCCTCGACATCAGCACCGGCGAATTCCGGGTCTGCCGGATCGCCGGGAACGACAAGCTCGCCACGGAATTCAACCGGCTCGGCGCGCGCGAGTGCGTGATCAGCCACCGGCTCGACGCCCGGTTCAACGAGGAGGAGGGAGCCCGCCCCGAACCGCGCACGAAGCTGCTCTGGACCACGGTGGACAACGATTATTTCGATTTCTCCTTCGCCGAGGATTTCCTGAAGCGCCAGTTCAAGGTCGGCACGCTGGACGGGTTCGGGCTGCGGGATCTGCCCGATGCGGTCTCCGCCGCCGGGGCCGTGCTGCGTTACGCGACCGAAAATCTCCGGCAGGATGCTTCGCACATCTGCCGGATCGAGCTGTATAGTTTGGATTCCTCGCTCGAGCTCGATTCGATTTCGCTGCGGAATCTCGAGCTGGTCGAGACGATGTTCGGCACCGGCAAAAACGGTTCGCTGCTCGGCGTGCTCGATCATACCGAAACCCCGATGGGCGGCCGCAAACTGCGGAACTGGGTGCTGCGCCCGCTCTGTGACCATGATGCGATCGTCGCGCGGCTCGATGCGGTCGGCGCCTTCCGGGACGATCCGCTGACGCTGGCCGAGCTGCGCGAAACGATCGGCGTCGTGCGCGACCTCGAGCGCATCGTCGGGCGGCTGAACGTCGGCAACGCGAACGCGCGGGATCTTCAGACGCTGGCCGTGTCGCTCGATGTTCTGCCGGGGGTCAAGAGCCTGCTCGCGAATTTCAATGTTCCGCTGCTCGAAACGCTGAACGGCCGGCTCGAGCTCTTTCCGGAACTGGTCGAAAAGATCGAAAGCGCGATCGCGGAGAATCCGCCGGCGCAGCTCTCCGACGGCGGTGTGATCCGGGCCGGCTACAATGCGGAGCTCGACGAGCTCCGCAGCGCCGCGACCGACGGCAAGGCGTGGCTTTCGCAGATTCAGCTCCGGGAACAGGAACGGACCGGCATCCGGTCGCTGAAAGTCAAGTACAACTCGGTTTTCGGCTACTACATCGAGGTCAGCAAAGCCAACCTTTCGATGGTGCCGGAAGACTACGTGCGCAAGCAGACGCTGGTCAACGCCGAACGGTTCATCACGCCGGAGCTCAAGGAGCTCGAAAGCAAGATCCTCGGCGCGGAGGAGAAGGCGAAGGCGCTTGAGGCGCAGCTGTTTCAGGAGCTGCGGGAGTTTGCGCTTCAATACACCGTCCGGATTCAGACCGCCGCCGACGCGCTGGCCGGAGTCGATGCGCTTGCGAGCCTCGCCGAGTGCGCCCGGCTCCACGGCTACCGCCGCCCGCGCATTTTCGAGGACGACCGGCTGATCGTCAAGGCGGGCCGCCACCCCGTGCTCGATGCGGCGATGGGGACGGACAAATTCGTGCCGAACGACTGTCTGCTCGACGGCGACCGCAACCGCATGATGCTGATCACCGGGCCGAACATGGCCGGCAAATCGACCTACATCCGGCAGACTGCGCTGCTGGTGGTGCTCGCGCAGATGGGATCGTTCGTTCCGGCCGAGTCGATGGAGCTCGGGCTGGTCGACCGGATTTTCACGCGCGTCGGCGCGGCCGACGACCTGGCGCGCGGCCAGAGCACCTTTATGGTCGAGATGGTCGAAACCGCGAACATCCTGAACCATGTGACGCCGAAGAGCCTGGTCATTCTCGACGAGATCGGCCGCGGCACGAGCACGTTCGACGGGCTTTCGATCGCCTGGGCGGTCGCGGAGTTCCTGCACGACGACCCCTCCTGCCGCTGCCGTACGCAGTTTGCGACGCACTACCACGAGCTGACCGAACTCGCCCAGACCCGGCGCGGCGTCAACAACTACAACGTTGCGGTGAAGGAGTACGGCGACCAGATCATCTTCCTGCGGCAGATCGTGCCGGGCAGCACGGACCGCAGCTACGGAATCCATGTCGCGAAGCTGGCCGGAATTCCGCAGCCGGTCATTGAGCGCGCCAACGTGATCCTCGAGCTGCTCGAAAAGGCCGCCGATGCGCCGCGCGACGCAATTTCGGCGCTGCCGCGCCAGACGGTCAAAGCCCGGCGGCGCAAGGGCGACGTCGATGAAAACGACGATATGATCCAGCTCCGGCTGCTGTAAGCTATTTTACCGTGACGATTCTGGCCGGGCCCATGGTGAACGGGGCGATTCCGCTTTTGTCGGCCTGGAACTGGACCATGAGGCTGGTGACTTCGGGCGCCCTGCCGTCAACGGCGAAGGCGCCGAGCGGCAGCGTCACGGTCTGTCTGCCCGGGACGATTTTTCCGGCGGAGACCTGCCGGGAGTTCTGCTTCGTCCGGCGGTCCGACAGCGTGAACTGAAGCTGCTGGCCGCCGGTTTTGCCGCCGTCGAGCTCAAATTCGAGCGAGCCGTTTTTCCACTCTTCCGGCGTGATGTCCGGCAGGGGGGCGAAATGGGTGATGAAGCCGGACCACGGGCCGCTTTCGGCCGCGGTCTGTACGGCAACTCCGCCGTTTTCCGCCTGCACCCGGACCTGGCCGATCGCATACAGTTCCTTCGGATTCACCGGCAGGAGCCGTTCGGTCCTGACCGGAACCGGCGGCGGATCGTCCTCCTCAGGCAGTTCGATGACGATGTCGCGGATTTCAAATCCGCTTGAATTGTCGCCGCGAAGCTGGAAGAAGAGTCCATTCGCATTTTCCGGGAGTTTTCCGAACCGCGACAGCGGGATTCGGACCTCCTGGAATGTCGCCGGGTCGTTGTCGACCGCCTTCTCCGCGAGCCCGTTTTCGAGATTCTGCATGGCGCCGTGCCTGTTTTGGCGGAAATCGCGGCCGGCGGCAAGAAGCGTCAGTTGAATTTTCTGCCCGCCGCGCGCATTGCCGAACTGATCGCACCCGCCGTTGACCTCGAAGCGGAGCGTGCCGCGCTCAAGCAGGCCCGGTCTGCGGACGAGCGGACGGAAATCCTTCGCATGCAGCATAAGGCCGCCCCACGGGCCGGTTTTCTCCGTCACGACGGCCCGGACGAGCCCGTCGCGCTGTTCGGCGGCGATGCCGCCGAAGCCGGAAAGTGCCGGCTGCCCGATGCGGACCGGAACGGCCGCCGCTCTGCCGTCGTACCGTTCCGCCGAAACCGCAAGCACGGCGGGGACGATTTCGCCGTCGTTCCCGACGATGTCGAAAGAGCGGATTTCGTCCTCCGGCGCCGGATTGACCCAGCGCCAGCCGTAAAAGCCGCGGTTTTCCCTGTTCTTCCAGGCGACGAGATGGTTGACCGCGTAATTCGCGCTGCCCATCCACCAGTCGCCGATGTTCTCCCCGCAGACGACCGGGAGTTCGAGCGTTCGCCCCGAAGCGTAGCGGATGCGGTAGCGCATGGCCTCCCTGCCGTTTTGGAACCAGGCGGCGGTGTGGAAGAAGACGAGCGACCGCACTTTCGCGTTGACCGGGATGTTTTCGACCGAGACGGGCAATTCGCTGCGGACCGATTTCGAATGCAGCATGATGCAGGTCCGGTTGTCGTTCTGGTCGAAGCGGATCAGCTCGCACGGCACACCGAGGAATTCCAGGGTTCCCCACGGCACGCCGCCGAGCGAGTTGTCGCGGCCCTGATCGGTCCAGCCGCCTTTGCCGTCGCCGGCGACGCTGTCCGCAAAGCCGCGGTTGCAGTGCTCCCGCAGGTCGAGCGGCGCGGTCTGCGCCGGATCGACCTCGTAACGGAAAGCGGCGGCGGCGCGGGCGGCCCTTTCGGCCCGGACGGCGGCCGCGAGCGCATCGGCTTCCCGTTCCAGCTCGGAGCGGGTGAGCGGAGGGAGCGGGCCGAAAGCCGCTTCAAGCTCCGCTTTGCCGCCGGCGCCGATTATCGCGCGGTTCTGCGGTTCGAGCAGCTGGAGCGCCCGGCCGTTCCGCACCGGAAGCGCCCGGTTGCGGATCAAATCCGCGGCGGAGCTTCCGGGCGGGAGCGCGAGCTCGACGAGCTTCGGGTAGCCGTCCCAGTTGAACAGGTAAAACAGCGTCGTGCCGCCGCGCTTCGCGGCGTGCGCTTCGACATTGACCGCAAGATCCCCCTGCGGATGGCGGACAAGATCGAGCGCCGGACGGATGCCGTGCCGCTCAAGCGCGGTGCCGAGCAGCGCTCCGAGCGCGTAATCCTGAAGCTGCGGCGTAAATACGTAGACGGCGCCTTGGCCGAGCTTGCGGACGGCGAAGGCCGGCGTGTCTCCGCACGAGCCGAGCACCTTCCAATTGCCGGAGAGTTTCATCCGGACCGTGTTGCGTCCGGCAAGCCTGCCGGGCAGGGCGGCCGGGCGGGGGACGGCGAACGAGATTTCTTCGAGCCCGGCATTTTCGTTTTTTTCGAACGAAAGTCCGGCGAAGAGTCCGGCGGCGTCGGACGGGCGGCCGTATTCGTCCTCGGTCATGAATTCGCGCCCGGCGATGAGGATGCCGCCTGCTTCGACGAAACGCCGCAGCGCCTCCGCGGTACCCGGCAGCGTATTCCGGACGCCGACGGCGACGACCGCTTTGTATCGACCGAGCCGGCCTTCGGGCAGCTGCTCCTCAAGCACCGCGTCGAAGGGGCGGTGCGTGAAGGCGAGCGCTCCGGCGGCCGTCGTGATCTCGTTCCGGGCCGGAATCGGCACGGCGCCGGCCATGCGTTCGGTCGGGTGCGAAAGCAGAACCGCCGTTTCACACGGAATGTTCCGGCTGCGCGGCGCGAAGTATTCGGCGAAACGGAAGATCTCCTTTTTGGCGTCCATGATCGACCGGAAGTCGGCGGCGGGATAGGCGTACGGGTTCAGGATCATCCACGGGAACTTTTCGGCGATGCGCCTGCCGCCCTCTTCGCTTCCGGCCGGTTCCCAGTCCCAGGCGCGCTTCGACCACTCGAAGAGGTAGGTCGCGTTCGAGCCGCGCACGAAGTCGAGCCAGATCCGGTTCAGGGTCGAGCGGTAGTTGCTGCCTGTGTACGCCTCGGGGTTGTGCATCGGCTTGCCGTCGGCCAGCGCCCGGAAGAAGGCGCGCATCAGGATTCCTTCGGTGACGCCGGAGTGGACCGCCGGAGCCGAACCCGCGTACTCGGGCGGCGCGTCGTAGCCCGCCGCCGGTTCGATCGAGACGCCGCCGCCGGTCGGCAGCGAGATCGCGTCGAGCTGCCGGTTGATTTCGAAGAGATTCATGTTCGAGCGCGGCAAACTGCGGTAATAGCTGCCGCCCATGACCTGAAAGCAGAGCCGGGCATCGGGAGCCAGGCCGCGGATGGTTTCGACGCCGAGCTTTGTAAGCTCGATGAAGCCGGATTCCATGAACTTCGACCAGTCGACGAAGAGCCCGCGGTTCTCATTCGCGGTCCTGAAGTTTGCGGCCGATGCGAAATCCGGGTAGCTGCTGCCGTAGGCCTGGTTCATCGCCCCGGGCGTGCCGTACCGTTTTTCGAGAAATCCGGCGAACAGCTTCCGGTTGTACGGACTCGGGTCGTCGTAGGCCGGTTCGTTGAAGAGTTCGCAGAGCATGAGCGGATTGCCGCCCTGCTGCAGCTCCCGGACGCCCGCTTCCCAGATCATGCGGTAGAGTTTTTTTCCTTCGGGATGGAACGGATTGTACGGGACCCAGTGGTTGTTGGCCCGGGAGCGGTATTCGTTGACTGCTCCTTCCGGCAGCCGGGCGGCGAATGCCGGATCCTCGGCGATTTTTCCGTGGCCCCACGGGAAGGCCGTGAAGTCCACAAGGGTCGGCAGCCCGTTCGTCTGCACGGCTTTCCCGGCCGCCTTGTTTTTTTCGGAGAACGCCTTGTCGCGGAATTCCGGGAAGATTCGCCTGATCCAGTCGGTGGCGGTGAAAACGGCGACCGTGTCGAAGCCGAGGCGCTGCGCGTTCCGATAGGTCAGCGGTTCCTCGTAGAGCCATTTCAGGCTTGCGTCGTAGCCGCTGGTCGGAGCGATGTCGTCGGCCGAGCTGCCGGTGACGCTCTGCACGCCGAGCAGGTAGCGGATGCGGCCGTTCACCAGATAGTTGCCGTCCGCGTCGACTGCAACCTCCGGCTGAGGAGCGAGGACGACTTCGGCGGGAAGCTGTTCGACCGGCGGAAATGTTTCGTCCTCCGCTGCGGGAACGGGGACGGCGGCCGGCAGAAGGGCGAGACAGACGAGACAGACGGAAATTGCGGATTTCATGAAAGCGGTTCCTTTGCAAGTTCGATCGGGCCGAGGTCGTACCGGAAGCCGTCTCCGCCGTAGAGCGGCAGCCGGATCGGCCGGAGGTCGGCGAGACGGCGCATGCCGACAGCCAGCCGGAAACGTCCCGGCGGCAGGCCTGGCGGCAGGTGCAGTTCCGTGCGTTCCCCGGTTCGTTCCCCCGGCGCCCAGGCGAGTGTGGAGGTCGGCAGGATGGGGGCGGTCACGCTCTCCCAGACGGTTTCGCCGTTCTCGGCGACGAGGGCGTAGAGGATGCCGAAGTCGTCGTGCGGCTTGGCGGCGCCGCGGTTCTCCCAGTAGCTGGTCAGCACGGCGGTTTCGCCGGGCCGGAGCGCTGCCGGATAATGGAGCTCGGCGGGCAGCAGGCGGTAGCCGGCGATGCGGGCTGCGTCGTACTGCACGCGCTGCCGGAGCTCCGGTCTGCCGCGCGTTCCGTCGAGGTAGTGGCGCTTGCCGAGCGGATCGTAGTTTTCCATGCGGCGGAAGCAGTCGTCGTCGAGTTCGCCGATCCGGCACTCCGGCAGTCCCGGCAGCTCGCCGCCGCGGTTCGTGTAGGAGGCGTGACAGCGCCGCAGCGTTTCGAGCTCGGCGGGAGCATGGAAGGTTGCGATGTTTTCGACGATGAGCCTGACCCGGTCGTGATAGGCGCGGCAGTAGTCGACGTACCATCCTTCGATGAAGGGGTCGCTCCCCCAGCGGTCCCAGTTGGCGCCGAGCCCGTTGTATTTGAGGTTGATCCCCTCCGAAACGAGGTACGGCACGAGCTCCTTCGCCTGCACGAGCGAAATCGGTTCCGCGCCGCAGCCGGGGCAGGGGGTGTTGTAGCTCGGGTTCCCGAGCTCCTGGAAAATCGGCTTGTCCGGGAAGGCGGCCTTGAATGCGCCGGTCAGGTGTTTCAGCGCCGCCGTGTAGCGTTTGAGGGTGAAGCCGGCTTCGGCCCAGGGGCGGATCGGCGTGTGCTCCGACAGATGCATCTCGCCGAAATGGCCGAGAAACCCCTGAAAGACCATCTCGACTGCCGGATTGCGGTTGTAGCGTTCGCCGAAGGCCGCGATGAAATTCGCGCTTTTTTCGAGATAAACCGGGTCCCAGTAGACCGGGTAGCGGCGCGGCGGCCCGTCCGGAGGACCGGGTTCGTCGATGAATCCTGCTCCTGCGTCGAAGACCCATTGCGGCGTTCCGTCATTGCGGAAAGTGCCGTTTGCGCCCATTCCGCGAATCTGCAGCCCGACCTTGAATCCGGCGTCGATCCAGCTCTGCATGCAGCCTTCCCACGCCGGATTCTCCCAGTCGAAGCGGCCCTCTTCCGGTTCGACGACGCTCCAGGCGACGTCGAAGATGATCTTGTCGGAGAGCGGCCGGGAGAGAAACCATTCTCCGGGAGCAAGCTCGTCGAAGCGGACTTTACGGTGTCCGCGCTGGAGGAACAGGTAACCCATGCCGGGATTCAGCAGCACTTCGCCGCTGTCGGCCGGGAAGATTTTGCGCATGTCGCGGTGATGCATCGGAATCGGCTCCTTTCAGTTTGCGACCGCCTGTCCCCAGAAGTAGACGTACCAGCCGGCTGCCGGTATGCCGTCGCTGTTCATGGCGCTGACGTGGCCGTCCGCATAGCCGATCACGGCGCCCCTGCCGCCCATGTGGCGGAAACCGAAGTCGTTCTTGTTCATGATCCGCGGTTCGTTCGCGTTCGTGAGGTCCTGCATATCCGAGATCATGAACCGCTGGCTCGGGTTCTTGATCCGCTTCAGCGCGGCGCCGAGCGGATAGTTCGGGTCGGACGGGGAGATGCACGAGATGTAGAGGTTGATTCCGTAGTTGTTGCTCTGCTGCGCCGCGATGGTTTCCGCCGTCGGGGTCGCGCTCGGGCATTTGAAAAGCCCGCGCGGCTTTGCCTTGCCGTCGGCGATCTGCAGGTAGGCGTTGTTGTCGGTTCCGACAGGGACGCCCGGATAGACATAGGGCAGGATCAGCGTCTGCCACTTTGCGTAGACCGGGTTGGTTCTGGTCGACGCGCCGTAGAGCGGTAGGAAGCCGTTGTGATCCTCCGAATACTGGATGCAGCCGAGCGCGAGCTGTTTCTGGTTGCTGACGCAGTTGATGTCCTTCGCCCGGCCGCGCGCCTGATTCAGCGCCGGCAGCAGCATCGAGGCGAGAATCGCGATGATCGCAATTACGACAAGCAGTTCGATCAAGGTAAATTTCTTCATCATACCGTCTCCTTTGTATCACGAGTGTTGTATGGGAAACGATTCCCGGTTGACGATTGCTGCGGGGAAGAAGCGGGACGGGATGCTTTCCCGCCCTTGCAGCCGGGCGACAAGCCCGGATGCGGCTGCCCGCCCGATCCCGTAACGGTCGAATTCGATGGTCGTGAGGGGCGGCACGACGTAATCGCCGATTTCGAGGTTGTCGCATCCGGCGGCGACGACGTCCTCCGGTACGTGCAGTCCGGCTTCATGCAGGGCCTTGTAGCCGCCCGGCGCGAGAACGTCCGAAGCGAAGAAGACGGCATCCGGCGCCCGGTGTTTTTCGAGGAGTTCCCGGATGGCGCGGTAACCGCAGCGCATGAAGTGCAGGCAGTCGGAGTGAAGTTCCGGCAGCACGGGCAGCCCGTGCCGTTCGAGCGCCGCGTTGAAGAGCCGGTGTTTGCGGCGGTTGATGTTTTCGCGGCCCATGTTGTGGTCGCCTTCGGTGCCGATGTAGGCGACCCGGCTGCATCCGGCCCGGGCGAAGCGGGCGACGATTTCGTCGATGGCCGGCTCGAGGTCGACGCTGAAAAACGGATATTTTCCGGCCGGATTCGCATCGAAGACGAGCGCGAACGGAATTCTGCTTTGCCTGATCCGCCGGACGAACTCTTCGGAGGCCGTGCCGAGCAGCAGGAGGCCGCCGCGCCGGATATGCTCCGGAATCTCCTCCCCGGTCCACAGGAACGATTCGACCAGCGAGGTCTGGCGGAAGGTGACGTCGGCGTGCTCCCTGAGTTCGTCCTCGATGCCGCGGGTGAATTCTCCCCAGAACGGATCATGCAGGGCCGGGTACTGGCCGTAGACGATCACTTCGACGTGGCGTTTGAAGAGCTGTCCGGTCACCCGGGTGGCCTTGCCGTGTTCGAGCCTGACGATCCCGGCTTCGCGCAGCCCGGAAAGAGCGAGTGAAACCGTGTTTTTGCTGACTTCGAAGCGTTTGGCCAGCGTTTCGATCGAGGGCAGCGCGTCGCCGCTGGCGTACCAGCCGGCGTGAATGTCTTCGATGATCAGGTTCCTGACGGCTTCGCTTTTCGAGATGCTTCTCATCGGTGCGGAAAACTCCTTTGTGTACCGACTCTCTCAGAGAGTTCTTGTAATTAATTATGCAGTAAAATCGTTTGAAAAGCAAGGGCTCTTCCGTCTTTTTTTCAAAAATATTTTCGCTCCGGGGAGGGAACATCGCCGGGAGGAGCGGGCGAACGGACATTTTTCTGCACTCTTTTTGCGGAATTCGGGGAGGAAGCATTTGCGCTTTCGCCGGTTTTGCGGTACGTTATACTCTCGTCGGGAAGATGAAAACCTGAAAAGCCGCTCCCGGCTCGGGACGTCGGCATTCCGGAGAGTCGAATGAAGAGTGAAGCAATTTACCGCGAACTGTTGAAAACTTACCGGCCGGATGAGTTTCCGGCTCTGGCGGAGCAGATCCGCGATTGGGGCGCATCGCGTCCGCTGGCCGGCCGCATGGTGTTCGATGCGACGCCGGTATTCCGCAATACGATGATGAAGCATGTCGCGCTGCTGGAGGCCGGCGCCGAGCTGACCGTCGGCTTCGGGCGCGGAATTCCGTACGATCCGGCCGTGGTCGGGCGGCTGCGGGAGAGCGGCGTCCGGGTGACGGACGATCCGCTGCCGGGAGAGCTCTACGACGTCGTCCTCGACTGCGCCGGGGCGAATGCCGGTGTGCGGGCGAAGTACGGCTATGTCGAGCTGACCCGCTCGGGCATGTACCGTTACCGCGACTGCGGGCAGCCGGTCTTTCTGGCCGACGAGGGGAGAATCAAGGAGATCGAGACCGCGCTCGGCACCGGCGACGGTTTCCGGCGCGGCATGGCCCGCTTCGGATACGGCGATTTTTCGGGCCGGCGGATCGTGGTGTTCGGCTGCGGCAAGGTCGGTTCCGGCGTGGTTCTGTATGCGGCGGAAGGGGGGGCCGAAGTCATCGTCGTCGATGATGCGGAAAAGGTCAAGCCTCCCTTCGGCGCTTCGATTGTGGACCTTTCCGACCGGGCCGGGATAGAAAAAGCCGTGGCGGATGCCTGGTGCGTGGTCTGTGCGACCGGCATCCGCGGCGCCCTCTGCGGCCGGTTCGACCTGTCGATACTGGTGAACGGCCCTGCGCTGATCGCCAATATGGGCGTCGAGGACGAGTTCGGGCCGGAGGTTCCCGCGGAGCGTGTGCTGAACGCGAAGTCTCCGCTGAATTTCGTGCTGGAGGAGCCGACCCACCTGAAATATATCGACCCGACCATGGCGCTCGACAATTACGGTGCGCTCGAAGTGCTCGGCGGCGCCCTTGCTCCGGGGCTCAACCGTCCTTCGAAGGCGCTGGAGGAGAAGATACTCAACACGGTGCGCGCGGCCGGATCGGTCGCTCCCGAACTCGAACGGATGGAACGGAGATGATGAATTCGCTTCTGATCAGAAATGTGCGGCTCGACGGCGGAGGGACTGATGTCCTGATTGAAGGAAACCGGTTTGTCCGCATCGCTCCCGGCATCGAATGCGAAGGGGCCCGGGTGATCGACGGCTCCGGCAAGGCGATCGTGCCGCCCTTCTACAACACGCACACGCATGCCGCGATGACGCTGCTGCGCGGCTATGCCGACGATATGGAGCTTTTCACCTGGCTCAACGACTACGTCTGGCCGGCGGAGGCAAAGCTGACCGGGGACGATATCCGCATCGGCACCCGGCTTGCGGCGCTTGAGATGATCCGGACCGGCACGGTATTTTTCAACGACATGTACTGGTATCAGCCCGACACGGTGCGGGCGGTCCGGGAGATGGGGCTGCGGGCCGCTGTCGGTTTGCTGTATATCTCCGGCTCCGACGGCGAAGTGCTCGAGCGCAACCGGCGCTGCAACGAGGAGCTGCTCGAGCTCGGCGACGACTCCTCGGGGCGGATTTCCGTCACCTATGCGCCGCACGCGGTCTACACCGTCGCGGAGCCGATCCTGCGGGCGGTCGCCGAGGATTCCGCGCGGACCGGGCGGGTGATCCACATCCATGCGAGCGAGACGGCGCGCGAGGTGGAGGAGTGCGTCGGCGCGCACGGCATGTCGCCGGTCGCGTATCTCGATTCGCTCGGAGTGCTCGGGCCGCGCACCGTGCTGGCGCATGCGGTCCATCTTTCGGATGAGGATATCGACATCATCCGGGAGCGGAAAAGCTGGATATCGCATTGTCCGTGTTCGAACTTCAAGCTCGCTTCCGGGCAGTTCCGCTATCACAAGGCGGTCGAGCTCGGCGGCTGCCGGTTCACGCTCGGGACCGACGGCTGCGCTTCGAACAACAATCTTTCGATGCTCGAGGAGATGAAGTTCGCGGCGCTTTCGGCCAAGAACGAATCGGGCGAACCGACTGCCGGGCGTGACGGCGACATTCTCCACGCCGCGACGCGGGCCGGTGCCGAGGCGTTCGGAATCGACGCCGGTCTGATCGGGGAGGGGAAGCTTGCCGACGCGCTGCTGGTGGACCTCGCCCATCCGCTGATGACGCCGGACTACCATCTCGCTGCGAATCTGGTCTACTCGGCCGATTCGAGCGTGATCGACACGGTCATCTGCGACGGGCGGATTCTGATGGAAAACCGGAGGATCGACGGGGAAGAGGAGATTCTCGCCGACGCCCGCCGGGCGTGCGTGCGGCTGCGCAATTTGTAACCGATGAATGCGGAAAGGGTGCGTGCGGACGTGAAGAAATGTCTGGTCATGATTGCGATGGCGGCGGCGGTGACGGGATTCGCCGCCGGTTATCCGAATTATGCGCTGAACTGCGAGGTGTTCGCCAGTTCGATCGAACTGCCGAAGTATCCGGCCGACCTGGCGGTCGACGGGGTGGCGGCCACGCGCTGGTCCTCCGGCAAGACGGATGACGAGTGGATCACGCTCGATCTCGGCACGCCGCGCCGGATCGGGCGCATCGTGCTGAATTGGGAGCGTTCCGCCGGGATGCGTTATGCGGTCCAGCTTTCGGACGACAACGAACATTACACGGATGTGTTTACGGAAGAAGACGGCAAACTCGGAGCGTACCGGGTCATCGATATCCGTCCGCGGACGGCGCGGTATGTGCGGGTCGATTGTCGTGAACGGCTGACCGACTACGGGTTTTCGCTCTGGGAGGTCGAGGTTTATCCGCCGGTGCAGAACCTTGCGTTCCGGTGCAGGATGAGTGCGAGCGGCGCGCTGCCGGACAACCTGCCGCCGCTCGCTTCGGACGGCATGGCCGGGACCGGCTGGATCGTCGCCGCCGGAACCAAGCCGCAGTGGATCATGCTGGAGCTCGGCAGTGTCCGCACGGCGGGGAAAATCGTGCTGAACTGGGGAAAGACCGCGGCGAAGAAATACACGGTTGAGATTTCGGAGGACGGAAAGAACTTCAGTTCCGTATACAAACAGGCGGATGGCAAGGCGGGGGAGACGAGGACGATCACATTCGCGCCGAAACGCTTCGGCTTTGTCCGGGTTACCTGCGAGGAGCCGGCGGCGGGAGAAGAGTACGGTCTCGACGAGATCGAGGTGTACGCGAAGTAAAAAACGCCGGTTCCGGGGGGCTGTCGGAAGGAACGTGCGCGGCCGCACTTCGCGGCCTGCGTTCCCCGCCGGGATTTCCTTGCTGTGCTGCTGGAGTGCGCGCCCCTGCCGGGGCGCGTCTCCGTCCGGACGTGTTTGCAGGCGTGCCCGGCCGCTTCGTCTTATTCTGTTCCGCTCAGGTGGTAGCCGGCCAGGCCGCCGGGAAACGCGCCGTTGTCGGCGCGGAAGCGCAGGAGCCCGTCCTTCCACTCCGCCGGGATCTCTCCGACTGCGTCCCCCTGCATGTTGACCGCCGTGACCCGAAGCGGCGATGCGGTCCGCAGTTCGACGTTTCCGGCCGCCCGCCGCAGCAGGAGCGGAGCCGTTCCGGTCTTTTCGAGAATTTTGCGGTCCTGATCGGCGAAGCGGGTTCCCGTCGCCATCACGTCCGAGAGGTGCAGCAGCACGATCGAACTGCTCTCCCGCAGCGCTTTCCCGTCCAGCGAGATCGCCGTGAGCGTCTGGAAGGTGTCCGCGCCGGAGACCGTCAGGGTTCCGCTCGAAAGCGTTCCCTCCGGCAGCGTCACGCTCGCCGCGCGCGGCGTTTCGACGGTGAAGGTTCCCCGCTTCGTGTCGAGCCGGAGCTCGCCGGTCGAACTGACCGCAACGCCGGTTTCACGGAACTGCTTCAGCAGTTCGGCGATATGCGGGTCCGCAATGCGGTCGAACGGCCTCACGCCCGGCACGGGCCGGTCGTCAAAGGTCGCGCCGATCCGCGTGATCAGCCGCAGCGGACGGATGTTCGGGAAACCGGTGTCGCGCCGTTCCGAATAGAAGTCGCGCGGAATCGTGAAGCCGTACTTTTCCGGCGCGGTCCTGACGTCTCCGCGCAGGAAAAGCGCCGCCGAAATCCGGTCCGAAAGCTGCATGACCGGGTCGTTCACCGACTCGAAGACGATGATTCCGGTGTCGAGCCGGTTGATCCGGTAGCGCGTGCTCGAGAAGTTGAACCGGTAGAGGCCGCTCAGGTCCTGCAGCGCGGAGTAGGCGCCGACCAGAGGACCGTCCTCGGCCCGGAACCGGTTCGGCGCACAGAGGTTGAACTCGGTTACGAAGAACGGCTTTCCGTAAATGCGTCCGGGCACGAGATGCCCCGGCAGCGGAGCCTCCATCGGGATCGTCGAAAGCTGGCTGTAACTGTGCGGCAGCGCCCAGGGGTGCTTCGGGAAGGCCGGGTGGTCGTGATAGCCGTGGTCGTCTACGACATCGAACCGGTCGCGCAGCAGCGTCGTCGCGCTGTTGCCGTTGTAGTTGCAGCCGGTCAGCAGAAACTTCGCGCCGACCTCTTCCCGGACGAAGCGGGTCATCTCGTCGAGATAGGCCGTATGCGTGTCGTGCAGGAAGCGGGCGAAGTGGTGGTTGCCGAAGCTGACCCGGGTGTCCGTGATGCCGTTCCTGCGGCAGTAGTCGCCGAAAAGTTCGGTCAATACGGATTTCACGGGTTCGGAGTTCCAGACATACGAGAGCGTATCCTCGTTGACGAGGTTCACGAAGAGGATGGCGGGGTCTTCGGCCCAGCTCAGGCCTGTGTAGGGGTTCACGTGGCTCATCCACCGTTTCGTGAAGGCCTTCCAGTTTTCAACTCCCTCTTTCGACAGGATCAGCGCATGCTTGTGGCTGAGCTTCGGATATTTTTCGAGGGATCGCAGCTTGTCGCCGGGCTTGAGCTTGCGGCTCGTGTAGAGGTCGAAGGTGATGTAAATGCCGTTCTCCTTGAGTTTTGCGAACAGATAATCGAGTTTGTCGAGGTTCGCCGGGTTCAGCGTGACCGAATCCGGCGCGGCCGGGTCGACGAGTCCGTTGTCATGGTGGTGAAAGCGCACGGTGTTGATGCCGTGCGAGCGCAGGAACCGCACGAGGCGGTCGACTTCGGGCTTTTCGAGAAAGAGCGCCGTTTCGCAGAGGTTCGTGCCGTAGACGCGGAAGTGTTTCTCCGGCGCCTGCTCGAAGCCGATCGAGCCGTCGGCGGCGACGATCGCATGGCCGTATTTGCCGGCCGGAGCCTCGTCCGCTCCGATGAACGAGAAGTCGAGCGGACTGCCCGGCGTGATGCTGCGCCGGTAGTCGAGCCGGACCCATTGATCGTTTTCCGCCGCGACCAGCGGCTGCGGCAGGTGGTCCGGCAGCAGGACCGGCTGTCCGGTCAGCGTGACGGCGGCGATCATCCAGGCCGAAACCGGGTTGGTGCTCCGGAAGCGGATGCGGCGCGGTTCGCTGCCGCCGAGAGGAAAGGTCGAAACGTACAGTCCGACCGGAACGCTCGGGTTGCTTGAACGCCACGCCACCTTCGCATTCGGCAGGTCGTTCGGATTCCACCAGTTGCCGCACTCCCTGCCGCCGGTGACCGGAATGGTTTCGGTGCCGGTGTCGGCATAAGTGATCTCGAGTTCGCCGATCTTGCCCGGCATGGTCCAGGCCGAAGCGTGCAGCAGCGCGAGGCCGCGCGCCTTCACCGGCGGCAGCGGCAGCTCGACTTCGGCAGGGGCGAAACCGCGGTCGGTTCCGGCGACGATGATTGCGCCGGGCGTATTTTCACTCTGTTCGTCGATTACGTCGAAGTCGAGGTTGTTGAACCGGAGCCGGCCCGGCTTCAGCATCCGCAGGTCGTTGGAGGCGCCCTGATCGGTCCAGCCGCCCTGCCGGTCATCCGCGATGTCGTCGCGGAATGAACGGTTGGCGGCCCCCGCCAGCGGCACCGGGATCGAATGCTGTTCCTGCCGTTCGATCTCGAGCTCGAACGGCGGCCTGCCGAACCAGAAGCGCAGCGCGAAGGTATCCTGTCCGAACTTGCGGTCGTCCTGTACATAGATGCTGCCGTTTCCGCGGAAGATCACCCGTTCGCCGTCGGAGAGCTGGAGCACGCTTTCGGTGACGCCGGACTGCCGGAGCAGTTCCATTTTTACATATTCCGACGGGAATACGAATTTCCGCCTCTCCCCTTTTCCGGCGGCCCGGTATTCGAGGGCGGCAGCGGAACCGGCCGGGATCGAGACTTCCAGATACTGCAGATTGATTTTGACCGTCGGCGGCGGGACCGGCTCGACTTTGAGCCGGAACCGGTTCGGGCCGAGCGGCGTGAGCGTGGTCCGGTATTCACCGTTTTCGGTCGTGAAGTCGACCGGCGAGGTCAGGGTGACGGCGCCGTCGGCGTTCCGGTCCGTCCGGGCCGGTCCGACGCGCCCGGCCTTCCAGTCGCCGTAAATCGGGGTGAGCCGGAATCGGAGAATGTTCCAGTCGAACGCCCCCGCATTCACGGTCTTGAGCGATTCCGGCAGCCCGGCGGCATAGCCGGGCAGGGCGGCGAGGAGGAGCAGCGGCAGCAGCAGGAACTTTTTCATTCTTCGTCCTTTCCCCACCAGAACGGCGTTTTGCGATTCCCCGGAATGTCGCCGCGCATGGTCGCCGCGGCGTGTCCGTCGAGATAGAGAATCTGCGCGGAATTCCCCGTGCCGTGGATCGTGAAGAGGTGGAGGGAAGTTTCGTTGACGTGATTGTTGTACCAGCTGTTCCAGCCGACGTCGGAGTAGGAGCCGTCCGAAGCGAGGCAGAGCTTCGACGGATATTTGAATTGGCTGCTTTTGGCGAACTGGGTCTGATACCAGGCGACCCGGTCGTTCATGCCGTAGTTCATGATTTTTCCCTTTTTCGGATGGAGTGCGCTGTTCGCTTTGCAGTAGAAGCCGGAAGCAGCCATCCGGACGGCCCGGGCGTCGCCGTCGGTTTCATTGATGCCGCAGCTGATCGCCAGCCGGTCCCGCCAGGTGACCAGGCCGCCGTCGGTGGCGACCGCCGGAAGGAAGCCGTCGTAGCTGTCCATGTAGGTGTGAAAGACGAACCCGAGCATTTTGAGGCTCGAAAGGCAGTCGGTCTGCCTGGCCCGGGCGCGCGCCTGATTCAGCGCCGGCAGCAGCATCGAGGCAAGGATCGCGATGATCGCGATAACGACCAGAAGCTCGATCAGTGTGAACGGTTTGCGCATAATACCGGGTATGTGAAACGAAACAGCATTGCCGCCCGGCGAAAAAGCGCGGTATGCGCCGCGCAGCGGATGTGAACGGACTGCACGGTTCGGCGGCAGCCGAAGCGGGCAGCGAGGAGCAGGTGCGACGAAGGTGAACGCAGCGGAGCGAAGGCCCTCTGCCGCAGCCCGCGAAGCGGGCGGTGAAGAGTTGGCCGCCGCAGGCGGACAAGTAAGGAGGACAAAGTCCTCCGCCGCGGGCGGTAAGGGCGCAACCCACGGGAAATGAAAGCCCGGCACAGAGTAAGAAATGGGGGTGCGGGGGAAATGTATTTCCCCCGCGAATCCCACGACAATGAAGACGGACGAGACCAGGAAGAGCAAACAGAACAATTTTGCCGCCAGAGGCCGAATAAATTCATTTAACCAAAAGGAGTTACATCATGACAGACCGCATACGGAAATTTCACATACCCGGTATTATGCGCAATCGCGGTTATATTGCGGCATATTCACAAAAGCTCGAGCCGTGTAAATCTTTTTTTCATTCGGTTTCCTCCTTGCATGATATGAATTGCGGTGAGAATCTTCCGGCGGTCAGGCGGACGGGGCCGGTGCCGCCGATTCGCGGCGCACGAGTCTGCCCGGAATGCGGATCGAATAACCGAGATATTCGTCCGGATTTTCGAGTTTTCCGACGATCATGCGGGCGGCGGCGGCGCCCATTTCCGCCCCCGGCACCGCGAGCGCGTCGAGCGGCGGAATCGCAAAGCTCTGCGATGGAACGTTGTTGAAGGTGACCACGCTGAGCCGGCGCGGAATCTCCACGCCCCGGCGCCAGGCGTAGTAAAGAACCTGCCGGGCCAGTTCGTCGTTGTAGCAGACGACGGCGGTGATCTTCTGTTTCAGCAGCTCGTCGAACTGGGCTTCGACCGGCGAGTACTTCCACGGTTCGCTCTGGAACTCCTCGAGGCCGTACTCCTCGCAGAACTCCGCGTAACCGCGCTTGCGGTCGTTGTAGCTGTGGTGGTGATTGCCGGGCACAAAGCCGTCGAGATAGCCGATGCGGCGGTGTCCGAGCGCGTGCAGGTGCTCCATCACGAGGCGCATGTTGGCGGCTTCGTCGCTCATGACCGCGCTGCCGGATTTGCCGCAGATGCCGTTGACCACGACATACGGGATTCCGGCCTCTTCGATATTCCTGAGCTGGCGCGGGTAGATCACGTCGGGCACGATCAGCCCGGCGACTTTCCACTCCGGCACCGGGTAGTAGAGGTTCCGGACCGACTCGCAGGGAATGAAGTTGAAGGTGTAGTTCAGCTTCGGCAGTTCGCGCGAAATCACATCGACCGCGTCGGAGACCGGGTTGGTCTGCCGCAGCAGGTTGCGGTCGTAGAACAGAAACGAAATCTGGCTGTTCTCCTTGTTCCGCAGCGAACTGAAAACGCGGTTCGGCCGGTAGCCGCTGGCTTCGATCTGCTCGAGAATGCGTTTCCGCAGCTCCGGCTTCACGGAGAAGTTCTTGCTGCGGCCGTTCAGCACCCGGCTCACGGTGGAGGGCGAAACCTTCAGCTCCTCGGCGATTTCCTTCAATGTCATAAGCGGCCTCTCCGATTGTTTATTTCTAGCAAACAGTTTTCTAGATTAATTATGACATATCGGAAGCGGAATGTCAATAGTGAAAACCGAAATTAATCGGATTTTTCGGAAGATTTGCGGAAAATATTAGAAAACAGTTTGCTGAAGTCGGAAAAAACGTTTATTTCCCGGCTCCGGCATAACGGTAGTAACATAGAAAGAGAATGGCGAGCAGAATCAGGAACAGAAGCATGAAGCAGAAATAACAGATCATTGCGGCGAGTTTCTGGCCGGGCGTGACTTCGAGCCCGAGCCGGGCCTGCACAATTCCGGTCAGGTTCGGCAGCAGGACGAATGCAGTCGGCACCAGGATCAGCGGAATGGCGGCGAGCAGGAAAAGACCGGCCCCGGCCGTCGAGACGAAGGTCAGGATGAGCGCGAACAGGAACAGAGAGACGAAGCACCCCGGTGCGGCGACTTTCATGCCCGTCGTGGCGGCGCATCCGGAGCGGCGCAGGCGCGGCACGCCGAAGAAAACTCCGGTGACGGCCGCCAGCGCGAGCAGCACCGACAGGATGAAGGGGTCCTGAAACATCGAATTCCTCCGTATTGACAGGCGTTTCTCTTTATGACGATCATATAATATCGGCTTGAAAACGGAAATAATCAACCTCCTCCGCCGAAATCCGTTTGCATTTTTTCCGACAGCGGGATATTTTAGAAAAGATGCAGCACTTCAACTCATGGAGGTGACTTATGAACCGCACAACCGCAAAACTTGTTCCGGCTTTCGCCGGCTGATTCCGGCACGCTTCTCCTGCGGTCTTTCTCTCGAAAACATTCCGTGGATTCGTGTGCCCGGATTCCGGCCGTCCGGGCCTTATTTTCTCTTTGTTCATAATCATGTTTTCGGGGAATTCTGTTTTGAATACACAGGACAAGATCCATTTTTACCATTCCGCCTCCACCTGGATGGAAGGGCGGGCGGTCGAACAGCTCAAACAAACGGCGGCGCTGCCCGGAGTAACCGCCGCCGCCGGGATGCCGGATTTGCACCCGGGGCTTTCAGCCCCGGTCGGTGCTGCCGTGCAGACGGAAAAAATCATCTATCCCGAGCTCGTCGGCGGCGATGCGGGCTGCGGCATGGCGTTCTTCCGCACCACGGTTCCGGCCGGAAAATTCAAAGCCGCCCGGCTTGAACGGCGGCTGCTTTCCGGAGGAATTCCGGTGCCGGAAGCCGATTTTCCGGCGGAGTGGCCGGACTGGCTGCGCCGCGAGCTCGGCACGCTCGGTCACGGCAACCATTTCGCGGAGCTGCAGGAGCTCGCCGGAATCCGGCTTCCGGACCGGGCGCGGGAGCTCGGGCTCAACCGGCGGAACCTCTGGCTGCTGGTCCACTCCGGCAGCCGCGGTCACGGCCCCGCGCTCCTCGAACGTACGCCGAAGGGCGGACTTGATCCGGAGTCGGAGGCGGGGAAACGCTATCTCGAGCGTCACAACCGTCTGCTGGCGTGGGCGAAGCGGAGCCGCCGCCTCGCCGCGGAAGGGTTTCTTTCGCTGGCCGGCGCCGAGGGCGAATGCGTTTCGGACAACTGCCATAATTCGGTTGCTCCCGACCCTTTCGCCGCCGGCCGGTGGATTCACCGCAAGGGCGCGGCTTCGACGGAGTCCGGTCTGCCGTTCGTGATCGCCGGCTCGCGCGGCACGCCGAGTTATCTGGTTGAACCCTGCGGGGAGCAGGCGGACAATCTCTGGTCTTGCGCCCACGGCGCCGGGCGCAAGTGGAACCGTTCCGGCGCGCGTTCCCGGCTTGAAAACCGGTATGATGCGGAGGCCCTGCGCCGCACGAAGCTCGGCGGTATCGTCGTCTGCCGCGACCGTGCGCTGTTGTTCGAGGAGGCGCCGGAGGCTTATAAGAACGTCGACACGGTCGTCGCCGATCTCGAAGCCGCCGGGATTGTCCGGGTCATTGCCGCCTTCACGCCGGTGCTGACTTACAAAAGTCCGGCCGGAAGGGAGTGAGCCATGAAACGCATTTTTCTTGAAATCTCTTCCGGACAGGGACCGGAGGAGTGCCGTCTCCTGACCGCGAAGCTGGCACGGTTTCTTTCCGGCCGCCTGATGGCGGCGGGGGTCTCCGTCTGCCCGGTCGACCTCTGCGGTGACTGGGAACGCGATTCGCTGCGGTCGGTTCTTTTCGAAGTGGGGGGCAAGGAGGCCGGAGCCATGACCGCGCTGCTCTGCGGCACGGTTCTCTGGGTCTCCGCCAGTCCGTTCCGGCCGCACCACAAGCGGCGGAACTGGTTCGCCGGCATCCGCCGGTTCGAGGCCGATCCGGTGCTCGCGTTCCGGCCCGAGGATGTCGAGGTCACGGTTTCGCGCTCGAGCGGGCCGGGCGGTCAGCATGTGAACACGGCGGATACGCGGGTTCAGGCGCTGCACCGTCCGACCGGGCTGCGCACAACGGCGTGCGAAGAGCGTTCGCAGCTTCAGAACCGGCGGCTTGCGCTTGCGCGGCTCGCCGCGAAGCTCGCGGAGCGGAACGCCGCGTCGCTGGCCGGGCTCGAAGCCGAGGCCTGGCGCGGACACCGCGAACTTGAGCGCGGAAATCCGGCTTTCGTGATCCGCGGCCGGGAGCTCTGGGATCTCGAGCGGTTCGGGGAGACGGTCTTTTTCCGGTGACTCCCGTTCGTTTCACCGGGTGCGGCGGCCGGAGGAGGCGCTTTGTTCTCCTCCGGTTTTTCCGCGACGTTTCAGGCGGCCGGGGCGTTATCTGGAAAAACGCGGGTCGATGACGTCGGCCAGCGCGTCGAAGAGTTCGTCGGTCATCGACCGGATCTCGTCGAGTCCGAGCTTGCTCTGCGTATTCGGGTCGGCGGCGATGGCGTGGAAAATTGCGCGCCGGTCGCCGTCGAGCGCGCCTTGCGCGCCGAGGATCTGGGCGCCGACCATGCCGCGGTCGATTGCGGCGAGCTGTTCGGGGAAATCTTCGATTCTGCCGGGGACGATGCCGCCGCCGTCCACGAGACACGGCACTTCGACGCAGCATTCCGGCGGCAGCGTCGCGATGAGTCCGCGGTTCATGACGTTCAGATTTGCGGCGAGCGGCCGGTTTTTCTCGATGGCCGCGATGATCTGGACGCCGTACTCGACGCTTGACGCGAGGTCGATCTCGCGGCTCCCGTCCAGATATCCGGCAATCTGTTTTTCGTTGCGGATCTGGAGTCCGCGGCAGATCTGCACCGATGCGCCGGAGACGCCGGCGCTCATTGAATTCCAGTCGATGCCGTTTTCGTCCACCTCCGGGAAATCGTTGCGGCAGAAGCGGTCGATCAGGTCCTGTCGTTTGCGGAAGTACGGCAGGTATTCGCTGTTGTGTCCGCTGCTCTCGGTCGGGAAGTAGCCGAAGTGGCGCAGAATCTCGAAGCGGACTTTCTCCTTTTTGTAGATTTCCGGCCGGTCGAGGCAGGCGCGGAGTTTCGGATAGAGGTCCTGCCCGTCCGCCTCGAGTTTCAGCAGAAACGCCATATGGTTGACGCCGGCGGCAAGGAAGCGGAGTTTTTCGTACGGCGTTCCGGTCCACTCCGCAATCTGCCGCGAAGTGTGCTGCACGCTGTGGCAGAGCCCGGCGACCCTGACGGTCCGGGCGCGCCTGGAGAGCGCGATGGTGTTCATCGACATCGGGTTCACGTAGTTCAGCAGATATGCGCCGGGACACTCCTGCTCCATGACCTCGAGAACTTCAAAGAGATCCTTCAACGTGCGCAGTCCGCGAAAAATTCCGCCGGGGCCGAGCGTGTCGGAGACGACCTGGTCGACGCCGTATTTCATCGGGATTTCATACTCGAGTTCCTGGTGCCGGATCGTCCCGGAGCGGAAGATCGTGATGACGTAGTTCGCGCCGTTCAGCGCTTCGCGGAGGTCGGTCGTGGCGTGCGGGGTGAAGCGGATGCCGAGCTTTGCCGCGATGAGCCCGGCGACGGCGACCGCGTTGGCCAGCCGCCCGGCATCGATATCCATCAGCGTGACCTCGTGCGTCCGCAGCTCCGGGTCGGTCAGGATATCCTTGAGAAAATTTTGGGCGAAGATGACGCCGCCCGCGCCGACCAGTACGATTTTCGACATGAAAGCCTCCATGAATTGCATTTTTGCGTCTCGATGCCTATATTATACCGGTGAATGCGCCGGAAGGCAATTGGATTGTTGGTGCAGTTACGGTACTTTGGGGGCAGATGTGAGAATTCGTAACGAAGAGTCGGAAATATTGGTCGTCCACCGGCCGAATCCGCAGCAGCTGCCGAATGTCGCGCTGCCGTTCTATCCGCGTTCGGTCGGCCATTTCAAAATCCGCGGGGGGGAACGGGAGTTCGTTCCGGCCGGCGAGAAGCCGTTCGTCCAGCTGTTCTGGACGGTTCGCGGGGAGGGGCGCAGCCGCATTGCGGGAGAAACGGTTCCGGTCCGTCCCGGCGACGTCTTTTATCATCTGCCGTTCGAGCCGCATGACCATGAAGCCGGGCCGGAGGGGTGGGAGTACCGCTGGATCGCCTTCGACGGCCCGCTTGCCGGCGAATATATGCGCGGTTACGGATTTTCGCCGCACTGCACCCCGTCCGGCAGCTGCCCGCATGACCTGTTCATCCGCTTCGGGCTCCTGATGCAGGAGATGACGCCGTTCTGCTGGCGCGAAATGGTCTCGGTGATCGGCGCGATCCTGGCCCGGGTCGGCGGCGACGGCGACGGTTCGCGCGAGTCGGAGCTGACGGCGCGGATTATCCGGCTCTGCCGCGAGAACTTTTCCGATCCGGATTTGAATGTGAACGCGATTGCGGACGAGCTCGGGCTCAGCCGTTCGACCGTCCGCCGCGTGTTCAAAGCGAAGATGGAGCTGACGCCCTCCGAGTATCTGGCGAATTTGCGTCTGCAGCACGCGCTTTCGCTGCTGCAGCAGACGCGCCTGCCGCTGGCCGAGGTGGCGCGCCGCTCCGGAATTCCCGAAGTCAGTTATTTCTGCCGGTTCATCCGGCGCTGCATCGGGGAGAGTCCGGAGCGCTTCCGGCGCGGCACCCGGTTCCGTCCCTGACGCCCCGGCCGGGAGGAACCGGCACGGCGTCAGAGTGCCGTGAAGGAGACCTTCGTTCCGGCTTCGACAGCTTTCCCGGCGTATTCGAACCGGTGCGGTTCCCCGGTCGACCAGGCGGCGAGCACTCTGCCGCCTTCGGCCCGGTCGAAGAGGAGCGCCTGAACGTGCTCCGGCACGCCTTCGACCCGTCCGGCGAATTTCGGAGCGCGCCCGAGCGCGGCGGTCATCGCCCGGTAGGCGAAGTAGGCCGGCTTCGGTTCGTAATTCCAGCGGACGATGCCGAAGTTGTTCTCCCGTTCGGCCGGGCTTTCGCCGTCGCTGTGGAAGTCGTAAAAGTAGAGCCGGTCGATGCCGTTCGCAAGATACGAGAGGTAGAGCGTCTGGAGCAGCTCCGCCTGTTCCTGCTCGGTGAAGCCGCCGGCGAACTGCATCGTGCAGCCGAGGATCGCGCCTTTGCGGTCGCGGAAGGTATAGAGCGCCATGCCTTCTCCGGCCGGTTCGCCTTTGCCGTCGAGCGCCTCGACCAGCGGTACGCAGGCGTCGCCCTCCTTCATGTTCGCGGCGGTCAGGAAACGGGTGGTGTAGACGTTTCTGAAATCATTGATTCCCGCCTCTTTTCCCGCTCCGGTCGTCCGGGTCCGCAGGGTGAACTTCGGAATTCCCGGCTTCGTCCACCACGCCTGGAAGCCGATTCCGAAAAGGGAGTGCAGTTCGTCCGCCGCGCCGCGCGTCGACCAGTTTCCCTGCCGGTTGCGGTAGCGGAGGTTGTACATCGGAACCTCCCCGAACGCGAGCAGGATTCCGCCTTTCTTCACATATTCGAGCATCGGCTTTTTGTAGGCTTCTTCGACGGTCGTATGTTCGCAGCCGAGGAAAACCGGCAGTTTCGCCGGGTCGGCTTCGGCGAGTTCGTCCGGAGTGACCGGCACAAGCTTCGCTCCCGGCAGCCAGGCGCGGGTGTCGCTGAAATCGCGGTCCGGGAACTCCTGCGACACCGGGGCGCCGACGACGAGGTTTTCCGGCAGCGCTCGGCCGATTTTCCCGGCCGCATATCCGATCGCTTTCCTGAATACGTCCGGCTGCTGAGCGATGAGGCTGCTGCGGTGAGTGGCGCCGCCGCACTCGGTGATCCAGAGCGGTTTCGCGGCGTCGCCGTTGTCGGCCATGATCTGTTTGAATTCGGCCATGCGCTTCTGCTGGAACGAACTCTGGTCGGGGCCGTAGCCGTACGGATGGACTGCGATCAGGTCGAAGAATCCTTTCGCCCCGGCGGCGTACATGTCGCGCAGATAGCCCGTGTTCCAGCCGCAGAGTCCGCCGACGACCACGATATTTTCGGGATCAGCCGCCTTCAGCTCCTCATAGGCGATTTTGAGCAGCGGGACGTATTGCGAGGCATTCGGGTTCGGCTTCCAGAAGCCTCCGTCCTGCTCGTTCCAGATTTCCCAGACTTTGAGCCTGCCTTTGTAGTGTTCAGCGCAGGCGCGGACGAATTTCCGCCACTCCTCCGGATGCTTGTAAAGCGGCACGGCGTCGGGACGGCTCTTTTCGATCTCCCAGTCATAGCCTTCGAGAATCGGCAGAAAGTGCATTCCGTATTCGTCGAGCCTGGCAAGCAGTTCATCATACCGGCGGAAATCGTATTCGCCTTTCTTGCGGGCGATGCCCGAGAATTTCATGTCGTGGCGCAGCGAAGTCATCCCGGCTTCGCGCATCATGCCGAGCTGTCTGTCGATGTTCTTCCACTCCATTTCGGAGTGCGGATGGGCGGCGATTCCCCAGGGGGAGTCGCCGGCGCGGAGGGCGGGAAGTGCAAGGGCGGCGGCCAGGACGGCGGCCGCCAGTTTGATCCTGTTCATGCAATGGTTCCTGGAGTTACGGTGAATGGGCATACGATCCCGGGCCCGGCAGAGGCCGGGCCTGCGGAAGACGGATGGAACGGGGAGACGCGCCGGATTACATCATGCGCCGCTCGAGCTGCTTCGTGATGACCTTTCTGACCTGCATGACGCCGTTGCGGAGTTCGGACGAATTCCTGCGGGCCGTGTGGCCGTCGATGAAGGAGACGTTTGCCGAGTCGTGATGGCCGAGCCAGATGCCGGAATCGGTTCCGCCGGACGGCACGCCGACGCCGTTGCTGATGTGGCTGTACTGATTGATGCCGCGCGGCACCTTGAAATAGTCGCCGCTGCCGTACTGGGCGGTGTCGGCATAGACGTGCAGCTCGCTCGGCCGCCGGACCTTGTTGACCATATAGAACACGTTCGCCGAGTTGATCATGTTCATATATGCGCCGGTCTTGTCGGTGTTGTTCGTGTAGCTGGTATCCCAGACGCCCATGTACATGCCGTTGGTCTGCCAGCCGTCGAACTGCTTCGAGTCGGCGCCGATATGGAACGGGCAGACGAGCACCTGCTTGCTGCCGGGGGAGATGTAGCTGGCGAATTTGGAATCCGGCGTGTAGTCCCAGTTCGGGGCCGCGTTCAGCTTGACGCCCAGAAGCACGTCCCCGAAGGGGCGTCCCATGGTGTTGACGACCATCCGGCCGTTGTTGTCGCCGGAATACATGAGCTGTGCGGCGATCACCTGCTTGTGGTTGCCGGTGCACTTCGCGTCTTTCGCCCGGTCCCGCGCCGAGTTCAGCGCCGGCAGCAGCATCGAGGCGAGGATCGCGATGATCGCAATCACGACGAGAAGTTCGATCAGGGTAAAAGGCCTGCGCATAATAGAGGGTATGTGAAGCCAGATGGCACAGATGCCCGGCAAAAAAAGCGCGGTATGCGCCGCGCAGCGGATGTGAACGGACTGCACGGTTCGGCGGCAGCCGAAGCGGGCAGCGAGGAGCAGGTGCGACGAAGGTGAACGCAGCGGAGCGAAGGCCCTCTGCCGCAGCCCGCGAAGCGGGCGGTGAAGAGTTGGCCGCCGCAGGCGGACAAGTAAGGAGGACAAAGTCCTCTGCCGCGGGCGGTAAGGGCGCAACCCACGGGAAATGAAAGCCCGGCACAGAGTAAGAAATGGGGGTGCGGGGGAAATGTATTTCCCCCGCGAATCCCGCGACAATGCAGACGAACAAAATAAGAAAAGCAGATAGAACAATTCAGCTGCCGCAGGCAGAAAACTTATTTAACCCAAAGGAGTTGTCATGAAAAACCGGAACAGAAAGCTTCACATACCCTCTATTATGCGCAGAAAAGTACGGCATTGATCTGAATATTGTGGAGAGCCGTCCTTTACTTTCCCGCCTTTCCAAGTTGAGGAACATTGATGTTTTTCACGGTTTTGCCGAAATGAATCTCCGGAGTGATGATATAGTGCGTCGGTGCGTTTTTCACCTGCTCGAAATGCTCTTTGACGAGACGCACCGCATAGTGGGCGACCCGGTCGCGGCGGCTGTTGATCGTCGTGAAGTCAAGTTCGGACTCACGGGAGCTTCGGCCGAGCGTGATGAGGCTGAAATCTTCCGGGATGTCGAGTCCGTACTCGCGCGCCGTCCGGGCGATCTCCTGCGCCGGGAGCTCGGAGAGGACGAACAGCCCTGTGAATCCCGGTTCCGGATTCGCTTCCAGATACCGCCTGAAGAACTCGCCGCTTTTCGTCGGGGAGTGTTCTCCCACCCTGATGTGCGGATTCAGCACTTCGATGTCGAGCCGGTACGCCTCCGCGCATTTCAGGAACCCGGCGATACGCTCCCGGACCAGCGGGACTTCCGGCTCCGAAACCAGAACCGCCAGTTTGCGGTGCCCGTTCATCAGCAGATGCGTCGCGGCCAGCATTCCGCAGAATTCATTGTCGTTGTCGACATACCGGCACCCTTCGACCCGGACCGTTCCGTAAAGAATCACCACGGGAACCGGCTGGGCCATCATCCGGTTCAACTGGTCGGGCGTGATCGGTTCGTGACCGTACGGCATGAACAGAATCGCATCGGCCTTGAGTTCCGGCAGCATCGCGATGCCCGCGGCATTGCTCGGCATATCCACGATGATCTGTTCGAATCCGGCGGCAGAGGTTTCGCGCAGCAGCAGCCCGGGAAACTCCCAGCGGAGATTCGATATTTCAGCCGGGATCAGGCAGGCGATTTTTCCGTAACGCGGCGCATGGCGCACGAAGTAGCCGCGCCGCTCCTGCGCTTCGAGCACGCCCGATTCGCAGAGTCGCTCCATCGCCTGCTTGACCGTGATCTGGCTCACGTTGAACTCGTCCATGATCTGCCGGACCGACAGGAATTTTTCGCCGATGCCGAGCTTCCGGCAGCGTTCTTTCAAGTGCTGCGTCAGCTGATCCGCGCGGCTGAACCTGATATTGTTTTCGACCATAAAGGAATCTGTGCTTCTCTGTGTTTATTTTCAATACAGTATATATTATGACACAATCGGGCGGCAATGTCAATACTGTATTTAAAAAAAATACATATTATTTCCATATGATCCGTTTCTCCCGCGTTTCCGGCATTGCTCTCCTCCGGTTCCGGCCGTATGACAGGAGGCGCTGCGGAGGCGGAAATGCCCGAATCCGGGCAGGAGGAGATCTTTTTCGAATATTTTTTGTCATTTATCCCGGCAAACGGATTGATTTTCCGAAAAGCGGCGTTAAATTTTTCAATGAGAGATTATTTTTCGATTGTATCAGCCAGAATGAAAGGGTGAAAGATGGTCGATCCGGATAAGAACAATCAAGATAACGCGCCGGTCGAGGACAGCGACGATACCAAGACCCGGAAAACCGTGCGTCTGCGGCCGTCGGTGACTCCTGCCGGAATCAATCTGACCCCGCTGCCGAAGGCTCCGCTCACCGATCCGCTGAGCGGCCGCGATACCGATACCGGCAACCTCGAGGTCATGGAAGACACCCAGACCCGCCGCACGGTCAAGCTCAAGCCGATTGCGACGCAGACCGCCGGCCCGTCGATCAAACCGGCGATTCCGATTGTCGGCAGGCCGGCGGGCGACGGCGCCAATACGCAGACCCGCAAAACCATCGTTCTCAAGCCGACTGCGGTTTCGCCTGCGAGCGTCAAGGTCAATGGTCCGGCAGACGCGGCTCCGTCCGACTCCGAAGACACCAAGACCCGGAAAACCGTGCGTCTACGGCCGTCGGCGGTCACCCCGGCCGGCGTGAAGATCGCCGGGGAGGACTCCGAGTCCGACCTCGACAGCAGCGATACGATCAAGATTGCCCGTCCGGCGCGCCCCGGCATGATTCCGCCGAAGGTGCCGGCTCCTGCCGCCCCGGCCGCCGATCCGTCGAAGGCGACCATGGTGCTGCCCGGCCACGGAGCAGAGCAGCAGTCGAAGGATGGAGTTCCTGTTGTGCTGCTGCATACGGTGCCGGCGGCGAGACCGCTGCCGGAGGGGACGGTCGGCCCGGATGTCCCCGGTTTGAAGGGGGCAGGCCACAAACCGGCCGTCAGCGATCATCTGCTGAAATCTGCCGGGAGCACGAATGCTGCCGCGGCGGGCACGAGCGCTGCCGCCGCGGGCAAGGAGGCGAAGCCCGCAGCCGAAAAAGAGATCCAGGTTGCCGCCGTCAAAGAGGTCAAGCCTGCTGCGGAAGCGGAGGCGAAGCCCGCTGTCGAGCCGAAGTTCAAGCCGGCTCCCGCGGCCGGTGCGCCGTCGCGGCTTTACCTGACGCTGGCCGCCGTGAGCCTTGTGCTGATTGCGGTCACTGTGACGCTCACTGCGGTTCAGTATCTGAATTTGTGCCAGCAGCAGAATATCGAACTGCCGTTCCTGTCGCAGTCGAAATAACTCCGCTTTTTTCCGATCCCCCGCCGCAGGCACGGCGGGGGATTTTTTGTCTGCCGGGATTGACTTTCCGGTCAAAACGTGGTACGTTTCATCATGAACATCATGACGGAATTCACGAATATACTGACCGGTGCGATCCTGCCGGCATTTTACCTGCTCTATCAGCTGCCGCTGCTGCTGGCCTCGGGATTGCTGGCCCGGCGGTTCCGGCCGCATAACTGGTTCGAATTCTTCGCCGTCGCCGGATTTTTGTACGTCCTTTTCATGACGGCGGTTCCGGCCATACTCGGGTCTGCCGGGTTGCTGACGGCGGGCAGCGCCTTTGTCGCGGCATGGGTTGCCGGCGCGGCGGTGCTGGCCGTCGAACGCGAACGGCCGCGCCTGAAGCTCCCGCCGCTCAGGCTCTCTCTGCCCGAGCTCGCGCTTCTGGCGCTCCTGTGCGGATTCCTCGGCTACCAGTGGCGCGCCTACGGCTATCTCTCCGCGATCGGCACCGATGCGATGATCTATCACTTGTATTATCCGGCGGTGTGGATCGCCACCGGTACGGTCGAGCGGCTGACGCAGCCCGGTTTCGTGACCTCCAGTTACCCGTGTTATGGAGAACTCATCTACGCCTGGCAGATGGTTTCCGCCGGCACCGATTTCTTCGCCAAAAATTACCAGTTTTTCTTTCTGCTGCTCGGCGTATTCGCGGCGATTTCCGGCGCGCTGGCAGTCGGATTCCGGCGCATGTCCGCCATCGGGGCCGGGCTTTTCGTCGCTTTTACCGGCGTGGTGTTCCGCAACGCGACCGTGGCCAATACCGATATCGTGACCGGAACGTTCCTGCTCATCGGGCTGGTTTTTCTCGTGACCGGCGCGCGGCGGAACCGGCCCGGCTGGTTCCTGCTGGCCGGAGCGGGCTTCGGCATGGCGGCCGGGACCAAATACCTCGGGCTCATGCTCGCGCCGCCCGCGCTGCTGGCGGCAGGGGCCGCCGTCTGGTTTCTGCGTCCGGCCTGCCGCCGCAATCTGCTCTGGTGTATTTCGGCGGCGGCTGTGACGGCATCGCCCTGCTTCATCGCCAACTGGATCGTGGCGGGGAATCCGTTCTTCCCGGCCCGGATCGGCATCGGCGAATGGGTGCTGTTCCCGAACTACCTCGATCTTCACGCTCCGGCGATCGGCTGGAGCCGCCGGGCCTGGGCGTTCTTCGTCAATGCGGACAGCAACAGTCTCCATCTCCCGAATGCGCTGCTGCTTCTCGTTTTTCTCGCGGCGGCGCTGACCGGCTGGATCGGCACGAAGCGTTTCGGCCGCCGGCCGTTCCGGGTGAAGGCCGCCACGGTGCTCGGCGCGATTATTGTCGTGCTGCTCGCAATCCAGCTGCGGGTCTACCCTTCAATGACCCAGCCGAGGCAGATCATTCCGCTGGCCATGCTCGCCGCCGTCTGCGGCGCCGTGCCGCTGGAACGGCTCCGGCGATTCCGGTTCTTCCGCTCCGGCCGGGGGATGGCGGCAGTCATTGCGGCGCTGCTCTATCTGGCTTCGTACCGGCAGCTTCATTACCCGACGCACGGCCTGGCGATGCTGCTCCATTACGCGATCGGAGGGGCGATTCTGTTCGGCTTTTTCCGGAGCCGGAGCCGGATTCTGAGAATTGGAATAGCGGCGGGGACCGCCGTGTTTCTCCTGCTCGACGCCGGATACCGCTTCGGCGCGTCCCAGGCCATCGCCTCCTCCATCCGGAGCCAGTTCGTCTCTCCGGCCAACGAGGAGGTCCGGCAGCTTCTCGACCAGTCGGCAACGCGGCTCGGCCTGCGCATCGCCTACTGCGGCGCCTACTACTACAACTTCATCGGGTCGGAGGGCGGCAACACGCTGCTTTCGATTCCGGTCACCGCTTCCGGCAAGCCGGATCCGTGGGATTACCACAGCTTCGAGGAGATGCGCATTCCGGGCTCCTATGAAACCTGGCTGGAGCGCCTGCGCACGGCCGGGGCCGACTTCCTGCTGGTGGATCTGCGCACCTTCCCGGCGCCGGAGCCGCGCATCGAGCTCGACTGGGCGAACGCCCACCCGGAGGAGTTCATCCGGCGGTTCGATGCGGACGGCCTGACGCTGTTCGAACTGAGGAGGCGGCCGTGAGCGGGCTCGAAGCCCGGGAGCGCGCCGTGCTGCGCGGGGAGATCGCCCGGATCATCTATGAGAACGATGACGGCTCTTTCGCCGTCCTCCGCATCCGCGAAACCGGCAGCCGCGAATATACCGCGCGCGGCGCGCTGGCCGGACTCGCCGCCGGACAGGAGGTCGAACTGGAAGGCTTCTGGGAACAGCATGCCGAATTCGGCCGCCAGTTCAGGGCGGAGAGCTTCCGGATCATCCTGCCGAGCACGCCGGACGGCATCAAACGCTACCTGAGTTCCGGCGCGATTCCCGGCATCGGCAAAAAGACCGCCGGGCTCATCGTGGACCATTTCAAGGAAAAAACGCTCGACATGCTCGACGGCGGCGCATCCTGCCTCGAACAGGTTCCCGGCATCGGCCCCAAGAAAGCCGAAGCCGTCGCCCGGGTCTGGCGGGAGTCGGCTGCGCGGCGCGACAGCTACATCTTCATGCAGGGGCTCGGCATTTCTCCCGCCTTCTGCTCGCGGCTGTTCAAGCGCTATGGCGAAGCCGCGCCGCAGATGGTGCGCACGAACCCGTACCGCCTGGCCGAAGAGGTCGACGGAATCGGCTTCCTGAAGGCGGATGAGATCGCCAGGGCGCTCGGCGTCGCCCGTGATGCCGTGTCGCGGCTGACCGCGGCGGCGGTCTTTACGCTGAACAACATGATTGCGAACGGAAACGTCTGCTGCACGCTCGAGGAGCTCATGGCGGCGACCGCCGACCTGGCCGGCGTGCCGCCCGGAACGGCCCGGCTCGGCATCGAAGCGGCGGTCGAGCGGCGGCTGCTGCGGATCATGGACAACCGGATTTATACGCCGATGCTGGCCCGCGCCGAGCTTGAATTGCCGGAACTCGTCGCCCGGCTCGCCTGCCAGCCGGTTTTCGCGGGGAAAAAGCTGCGTCCGGTCGCCGGGGGGAAGCTGCTGCTGGCCGAGGAGCAGCAGCTGGCGGTCGACCGCGTCAACGAGTCCCCTCTGACGATCATCACCGGCGGTCCCGGCGTCGGCAAGACGACGGTCGTCGGGGAGATCGTCCGGCGCGCCCGCAAGGCCGGGCTCCGGATCGGCATCGCCGCTCCGACCGGGCGTGCCGCCAAGCGGCTCTCCGAATCGACCGGCAGTGCGGCGAAAACGATCCATCGGCTGCTGCAGTTCGACCCGGCCACGAACAAGTTCACCTATGGCGCCGGGGCGCCGCTGCCGTACGATCTCCTGATCGTGGACGAGGTTTCGATGCTCGACCTCCTGCTCGCGCAGGCGCTGTTCCGGGCGATCGAGCCGGGCTGCTCGGTCGTTCTCGTCGGCGACCGCGACCAGCTGCCTTCGGTCGGGCCGGGAACGGTGCTGGAAAGCTTTCTCGCCTCGGGCTGGTTCCGGGTGACGCAGCTTGAGCGGATTTTCCGCCAGGCGGAGGGAAGCCGGATCATCGTGAACGCCCACCGGGTCAACCGCGGCGTCATGCCGGAGAAACCGCAGATGCAGGACGGCGAGCTTGCCGATTTCTACTGGATCGAACAGGACGACCCCGAAAAGGCGCTGGCGATCATCGAGAAGATGGTCGCTGAGCGGATTCCGGCGCGTTTTCCGTTCGATCCGGTCGACGACGTGCAGATTCTGACTCCGATGAACCGCGGCTGCTGCGGCACGGTCACCATCAACGAACGGCTTGAAGCGCTGCTGAATCCGGGCGATAAAATCGCTTTCCGCTTCGGCGAACGCATGTTCAAGCTCGGCGACAAGGTCATGCAGATTGCGAACAACTACGATAAGAGCGTGTTCAACGGCGATATGGGCCGCATCACCCGCATCATGCCGGAGGCGAAGAAATTCACCGTCGTCTTCGACGGGCCGCATTCAGTCGACTACGCGCTTGACGAGGCGGACCAGCTGACGCTCTCCTACGCGGTGACCGTGCACAAGGCGCAGGGCAGCGAATTCCCGGTCGTCGTGCTGCCTTTCCTGACCCAGCATTACATGATGCTGCAGCGGAATCTGCTTTACACCGCCATGACCCGGGCGAAGAAGCTGCTGATTCTGGTCGGCAGCCGCCGGGCGGTCCGGATGGCGGTGGAGAACAGCAGGCTCGAGGCGCGTTCGACGCTGCTGACCGAACGGCTGCGCGAAAAGCTCAGACAGCTCCGGCCCGGCGCACAGTGAAATTTTCCCGCCCGCATCTTGCATTTCCTTTCGACCGGTGATACATTATTTCCCATGAAGAGTTGTGCTTTCCCCATCCCGGGGAGAGAGTTCGAGTCAAACCAACGAGGAGGGTTGTATCATGACGAAACTGATGATTCTGGGCGGTGTCGCGGCATTCGTGCTGCTGACGGTCGGCATTCTGACTTCCCTGCCGGCCCGGGCCGACAACAATGCGAATTCCCAGCTCTATCCGAATGGCCGCTATGCGCTGGTCGAGGGAGAGATCGATGTGGCTCAGCTGCAGCAGGGCGGCCGGAACAGCGAGCAGAAGGTCATGCTCAAGATCGACACGACCACCGGGCAGGTCTGGGTGCTTCAGCTCAGCGTCAACGGGCCGAACGATCCGACGGTCCGTTCCGCGGTCTGGGCGCCGGTCGCCAATGACGGCAGCTTCAACCCGGCCGGGCAGATCCAGGTCGCGCCGTCGTTCTGACCGTCTGGCGGCTTCGATGCGGGGAGAGTTCCGGGAGGCCGGAAGTTTCCCCGCGTTTTTTCTTTACGGAAACGTTTGAAAGTGCGGAAAGAATGCACTATATTGATCAAAATCCTTTTATCACCAACAACCCGCAGGCATGCACCCATGAACATCACCGCATCGTGGATCTGGCCGGCCGACTCCGACGGCCGCGGCTTCAATCTCTGTTCGGTCTTCCGTCGTGATTTCCGTCTCGAATCGGTTCCGGCCTCCGCACGGATTCTGATCACCGCCGACAGCTACTACCGCTTGAAAATCAACGGACAGTGGATCGGGGACGGGCCGGCCCGCGCCTATCCGGAGCATTATCAGTACGACATTTACGACATCAGCTGCTATCTGCGGCCGGGACTCAACCTCGTCGAAGCGACCGTGCGCTACTACGGCTGCGGCACGTTTCACCAGATTCCGCAGCGGGGCGGCTTCCTCGCGCAGATCGAACTCACCGGCCCCGACCAGACCATCGTGACCGACGGTTCCTGGCTCGCGGCCCGCATGCCGCAGTGGGTGGAGAACACGGTCAAGTCGAGCATCCAGCAGGCTCCGCTCGAAATCGTCGACGCCTCGGTCGCGGCCGGATTCGACTGGAAGCCGGCCGCAGTGATCTGCTGCGCCGAAGAGGGGCCCTGGCGCGGACTCCATCCGCGCGACGTGAAGCCGCTGTCGCGCCGCGAATGCCTGTTTCGCCGCTATGTCGGCGGCCACCGGGTTGCGAAAGAGCCGCTGGTCGTCGCGATTCCGGCCGACCGGCTGCTGTTTCCGGGCGACACCACGGTCAACCATTGTAATTCATTTCCGGTGCTGATCGCGTTCACGGTCGAATCGCCGCAGTCGCAGATGGTCCATCTCGGGCTCGAGAACGTGAAGGTCAGCGTCAACGGCCGCAGTGCGCTGAACGGCGAAGTCTCCCTGAAGGCCGGCAGCAATCTGCTGGTCGCGGCTCCGGCGCAGCTTACCGGCCACCGGCCGAACTATGAGATCGCGTTTCCGGCCGATGCCGGAGTGTCGGTCCGCAACTTCTACAACGGCGGCGAGGGGGTCGCTATCGTCGAATTCCCGGAACTCGCCGGGCTTGCCGAGGACATTCCGTATGTGTGGGCCAATGCTCCGGCCGCCGAGCGCGGCGCCGCGTTCAGCCGGATCGTCAATGCGGCGCTCGCGCTCCGGACCGTTGAGGAGTTTCTCGGACAGTATCCGGCCGCCCGGCTGCTCGATCGCGCCGAACTCGCGCTTGATCCGCACTGCGCCTTTCAGTGGCGCGAGCCGTTCCCGCTCGAATCCGGCGATGTGGAGAATCCCGAGGCGCTCATCTACACCGACGGCGACTGCACGACGGTGAATCCGGCTCCGGGTTATGACATTGAGCTCTGTTACGACCTCGGCGAGCAGAACGTCGGCTTCTGGAACTTCGCGCTTTTCGCGCCGGCCGGAACCGTGCTCGACATCGCGGCGCTCGAGTACATGACGCCGGACGGCAGGCTGCAGCACACCGGCAGCAACTACCGCAACCTGATGCGCTATATCTGCCGCGAGGGGTACAACCGTTACAGCAGCATGCGCCGCCGCAGCGGACGCTATCTGTTCCTGACCGTGCGCAACGCGGCGGGACCGGTCCGCATCCAGCTCGCCCGGCTGGTTGAATCGACTTATCCTGTTGTCCGGGAGGGGGAGTTCAACGCGAGCGACTGCCGGCTCAACCGCATCTACGAGATTTCGGCCCGCACCATGAAGCTCTGCATGGAGGACACCTTCACGGACTGCCCCCTTTACGAGCAGACGCTCTGGGTCGGAGACGCCCGCAACGAAGGGTTGTTCGCGATGTCCGTCTTCGGCGCCTACGATCTTGTGCGCCGCTGCATCCGGCTGGCGGGGCAGTCGCTCGAACGTTTCCCGCTGGTCGGCTGCCAGGTGCCGTCCGGCTGGTCGAGCATCATTCCGATCTGGAGCTTCATGTGGGGTATTTCGGTTCAGGAGTACTGTTACGAAACCGGCGACCTCGCCTTCGGCCGCGAGGTCTGGCCGATGGTCTGCAAAAATCTCGAAGGAGCCCGGTCGATGATCGACCCGGAGACCGGACTGCTGAGAACTCTCGCCTGGAACCTTTTCGACTGGAGCAAAACCGATTGCGACCACCCGGTTCTGCTGCAGAACTCGATGTTCCTGGTCGGCGCCCTGACCGCCGCGATCGAGCTCGGCGAATCGCTCGGCGAGCCGGTCGAGGCGTTCCGCGGGCAGCGCGAAGAGCTGAAGCGCGCGATCAACGCGCAGTGGGATGCGCGCAAGCTCGCATGGCCCGACTCGATCCATGCCGACGGCACGGTTTCGGAGGATGCGTCGATGCACACAAGCATGCTCGCACTGCTCTACGACGCCGCGAATCCGGAACACGTCGCCGCCGCGCGAGCCAACACGGTCACACCGCGGGCGGAGCTCATCAGGGTCGCGTCGCCGTTTGCGGCGCTCTATCTTTATGAGGCGTTCGAAAAAATCGGCATGGCGGACGAGATTCTCAAGACGATCTACCGCGACTACCTGCCGATGCTGCGGCTCGGCTCCACCACGGTCTGGGAGACCTTCCCGGCCGCGCTGAACACCGGGGAATTCCCGACCCGCAGCCATTGCCACGGCTGGTCGGCCGCGCCGCTTTATTTCCTGCCGAGGCTCGTGCTCGGCATCCTGCCTGCCGCGCCGGGGGCGATGAAGTTCCGGATCTCTCCGCGGATCACCGGTCTTGAGTTCGCCTCGGGCGCCCGGCCGACCATCCACGGCCGGGTCGAAGCCGGCTGGGAGAGGAAAGGGAATGAACTCTTCATCACGGCCCGGGCTCCGGCCGGAGTGGAGCTCGAATACCTTGAAAACGACACGCACACCGACCTGCAGGTCTATTTCAACGGAAAGCCGGTGTAGTCCGCGTGCATATTCCGACCCACATTCTCTCGGGCTGGATCTGCGGGAATTTCATCCCGTCCTTCGGCCCGCGGGAGCGGTTCTTCTGCATGGTCGCCGCTTCCGCGCCGGATCTGGACGGACTTTCGCTGCTGGGCGGCTGGGAATGCTACTATGACTGGCACCATGTGCTGATGCACAATCTGCCGTTCGCAGTTATTCTCGCCGCGCTGCTTGCCTGTTTTTCACGCCCGAAACTTACGGCGTTCGCCGTCTATTTCGGACTCGTCCACCTGCATTTCGCGCTCGATCTGCTCGGATCGGGCTCCGACTGGGGCGTTGATTACTGGCGTCCGTTCAGCCCGGTCTCCATCCGCTGGAGCGCCGGCTGGGAGTATCTGTCGTGGCAGAATTATCTGGCCGCCTTCGCCTGCATCGCGGCGGCCATCGGGATCATCTACTGGAAAAAGCGGACGATTCTCGAGTACCCGATGCCGAAACTGAATCGTGAACTCGTCGATTTCTTCCTGAAACTCGCGCGGCGGCATGGGTGAAAAACTTGCATTTTGCCGGAAATCGTGCTATTGTCTTCCAGTTAACAGGGAGGATATCCGCATGAAGATGAAGAAGATGTCGTTTCTCGCCGCAATCGTCGCCGCCGGTGGGCTCTCCGCCGCGGACATCGAGCTGCCGAAACCCGAAACGCAGGGCGGCATGCCGCTTCAGGAGGCGTTGCAGTCGCGCCGGACCGGCCGGAGCTTCAGCGACAGGGCGCTGCCGCGCGAGGTCTTGTCGAACCTGCTCTGGTCCGCCATCGGCGTGAATCGCGACGACGGCAGGCGTACCGCTCCGACCGCGCTGAACCGGCAGGAGATCACGCTTTACGTCTGCATTCCGGAAGGGACCTTCCGCTACGATGCCGCGGCCAACAAACTCGTGCAGACTTCTGAAAAGCGCGCCGGAGACGCGCCGCTCATGGTGATCTTCACGGCCGATACGGCCAGACAGCCCGAACGGTTCTGCCATGTGGATTGCGGCTTCGTCGGCCAGAACATCTATCTCTTCTGCGCGTCGCAGAAACTGGCGACCGTATTCCGGGCCAGTTTCAAGGCGGAGGATTACAGGCCGCTGCTCAACCTCGGGGAGAACGAGCAGATTCTCTACGTGCAGGCGGTCGGTTACCCGAAATGACCTCCTGATACCGGACTCCTCCCGCGGCGGGAGGAGTACCGGGGCTTGCTTTTCCGTATTTTTGTGACATATTACAGGAATGCCGATCCGCCGGTGCTGCCGGCATACAACGAAACCGGTGATTCCGATGATATACCGCATCCTCCAGAACCGTGCCAATTCACTCGCCTGCGCCTGGGCGATCAACTCGCTCGCCTACTCGATCGTCTATCCGTTCCTGCCGATCTACCTGCACAGCGAGCGCGGTTATCCGATGGCGACGGTCGGGCTGATCTTCCCGCTGATGGGCGGCTCGATCATCGTTTCTCCGCTGCTGGCCGGATATCTGACCGACCGGATCGGGCGGCAGTTCATGATGCAGTTCGGCCAGACGGCGCGCGCCGCGATGTTCCTGCTGCTGGCAGGCATGGCCTTCTTCCATGCCCCGTTCTGGCTCTTCGCGGCGGCGCTGACGGTCAATGCCGGAATCGGCACCTTCTTCCAGATCGGATCCGACGCCTTTCTGAGCGATATTTCGACGCCCGCCGAACGGCCGCGCATCTTCAGCCGCATCCGGATCGGCACGAACATCGGCTGGGCGCTCGGCCCGATGCTCGGAGCGTTCCTGATGAAAGCGCCGTTCTGGATGCTCTTCATCCTGACCGCCGCGCTCTGTCTTTTCGGCGCCTGGTATACCGGAAAATGCTGCAGCGTGCGCCGCGGCGCGCCTTCCGCTCCGGTTTCCCGTGCGGTTCCGGGGAACTTCACCGTCCGGCGGCTGTTCACCGACAGCCGGCTGACCGGAACGCTCGGCTGCAGCTTCATTCTGTTTCTGCTGACTTCACAGCTCTACTCGGTCATGTCGGTTTACGCGACCGGCGTGGTGGGACTCTCCTCGAACGCGCTCGGACTCATCTATTCGCTGAACGGCGCGGCAATCATCGTTTTTCAGATGCCGATGACCCGGCTGCTCGAGCACTTCCGGCTGAGCTTTCCGGCCCGGCTCGTATTCGGAACCGCCCTTTATACCGCCGGCTATTTTTCCCTCGGATTCGCGCACAATGCCTGGATGATGGCCGCTTCGGTGTTCATCATCACCCTCGGAGAAGCTGCCGTCATGCCGTCGCTCTACTCCGGCGTCAGCAGCCTCGCACCCTCCGGAGGAACCGGGCGCTACATGGCTTCGCTTGAATTGACCCGCGGGGTCGGTTATGCGGCAGGGCCGTATTTCGGCGCCATGCTTTTTCAGGCTTATTCCCCGCAGCCGCTGCTGCTGTGGGGCCTCCTGTCGCTTTTCGGCTGCGGCGCGGCGGCCGGTTACCTGCTGCTCGCCTCCCGCTTCTCCGCCCGCCGCAAAGTCCGCGAAGTTACCCTGAAGGGCAATCGCGATTGACCTTTGTCCGTTCCCGCGCCGCAGGAAACCTGATTCAGGCCCGGCTGCGGTCCGCCGCTGCGCGATAGAAGGCCCTGATGTTCTCCATCGATACGCCCGGCGGCACGTCGCAGCCGGAGGAGAGGACGAAATTACGATATTCCTTTGTCGCTTCCAGCAGCTCCGCGGTCTTGCGGTAAATTTCTTCGGGCGTCGCGTTCTTGAACATGCCGACCGGGTCGATATTGCCCATCAGCAGTGTTTTTTCCGGCATCTGCGGCAGGATTTCCGGGATGCTGACCGCGTTGCCGAGATGCAGCGCCATCGCCCCGGTCGAGAGGAGCGCCGGAATCTGCTGCTCGGTCCGCCCGCAGTTGTGCAGGATCACCATGAAGTTGTCGTCCTGTACCCGTTCGACGATTCGCCTGACATAGTCCGCCGCGAAATCTCGGCACATGTCCGGCGAGAGCAGCCCGGCCGCCGGTTCCGCGATGACGATTCCGTTGACGCCGGTCGCCTTGATCGCTTCGGCATAACCGGCGAGAAAAGAGGCCGTCTTATCGAGCAGCGCGTGGGCCGCCTCGGGCTCGACTGCCGCCATGATCATGATTTCGGTCATATCCGCCAGCCGTCCGGCCAGCGAGAAGGGGCCGATCATGCCGCCGAACACCGGCCGGTCGAGATTCGCGGCGCAGAGTTTCGCGCATTTCAGCACCTCCGCCGTCCGTGCCGCTCCGACCTCCGGAACTGCGAGTGCGTCGATTTCGTTCCGGTCCGAAACGATCCGGTCCGTGACCGTCGGATTTTCGTATTCGGAATAACGGATCGGCGACCCGAAGGCTTCGGCTTCGACCGACAGGTCCATGAAGGTTACCGCCGCATCGCACGGAGTCGCTTTCGCCAGTGCGTCGATACAGCGGAACTGCAGTTCCCCGTCCCGGAACACATCGACCGGTTTGGCCCCGATCAGCTCCATGCCGGGGCTGGTCATGATCGGCATCACATAGCGGCGCGGGGACGCGAGGACCGTTTCGACGAATTCTTTCATATTCAATTGCATGACAGACTTCCGTTGTTGCTGGATTGCTCTCTTTTATCTTATAGTATAGCAGCAAAACCGGATGGTTTTTTCTCTCGCTTGGCTTTTTATTGCTCTATGTTGGTTTTGCGGGAGCCGCGACGAAAAAAGGGCGCCGTTCCCGGCGCCCTTTCGGCGGAATCGCATCTGCCTTATTTGGCGAACGCGCTTTCGATCGCCCGCCTGACCTCCGCGAAGGTCTGCTCGACCGAATCGTTGCGCGGAATCACCACGTCGCCGACCGTGACGGAGATCGTGCCGTCCGCTTCCGGGCGCGAACTGAAGGCCGCGTCGATGTTCACGCTGTCGGCCCAGCCCTTCTGCTTCACGAACTCGACCACGCGTCCGAGCAGCTCCTGTCCCGGGCACTTGCTCTGCTTCGTGCAGAGGGTCACGCAGATCGGGAGGGCATCCTCCTTCTTGCTGCGCAGGATCGGGCTCTTCGCATCGAACAGCTGGCTGCGGTTCTGGTAGTGGGTATGCAGCCGCGTATGCGCCTCATGCGAACCCGGGCGGCCGCCGAAGCTCTCCGCGTAGCACTTGTCGACCCAGTAGTTGTCCTGCGGCTTCTGGACCTGGCGGCCCTTGTCCGTGTCGTACAGACCGGCTGCGCGTTTCGTGCGGAAATCCTTGTCGTGCGAAATCGGCTGTCCGCCGCCGGCGACGCAGCCGCCCGGGCAGGCCATGACTTCGACGAAGTCATAGGCCGCTTTGCCGGCCTTCACCTCTTCGACCAGCTTGCGGGCGTTCGCAAGACCGTGGACCACCGCGATGCGCAGCTTTTTGCCGGCGACCTCGAGCGTCGCCTCCTTGCGCGGCGCAAGTCCGCGGGTCTCCTTGAAGTCGATCGGGCTCATCGGATTGCCGGAGACCTTCTCGACCGCGAAACGCAGCGCCGCTTCCATCACGCCGCCCGTCGCGCCGAAGATCACGCCGCCGCCGGTCGAGAAACCGAGCGGCATGTCGAAGGCCGACGGTTCGAGCTCGTTGGTCTGGATGCCCATCGACTGAATCATCTGGGCGAGTTCGTTCGTGGTCAGCACGTAGTCCACATCCGGACGGCCGTCCTGCGAGAACTTCGGCAGCTGCGCTTCGTACTTCTTCGCGGTGCACGGCATGATCGACACGACGACGAGGTTTTCGGGTTTGACGCCGAGCTTGGCCGGCAGCGTCTTGCGGGCGATGGAACCGAAGATCGCCTGCGGCGAACGCGTCGTCGAAATGTTCGGCAGCAGTTCCGGGTAGTAGGTTTCGGCGAACTTGACCCAGCCCGGGCAGCAGCTCGTGAACATCGGCAGCACGCCGTTGTTTTCAAGCCGGTCGAGGAACTCGGTCGCCTCTTCGAAAATCGTCATATCGGCCGCGAAGCAGGTGTCGTAAACTTCGTCGAAGCCGAGAATCTTCATGGCGGTGACCATCTTGCGGGCGACGTTTTCGCCCATCGCGAAGCCGCCGAGCTTTTCGCCGAGACCGACGCGGACCGCCGGAGCGACCTGCGCGATGACGATCTTGTCCGGGTCGTAAATCGCATCCCAGACCTGATCGATGTTGCTCTTGGCCACGATCGCGCCGGTCGGGCAGACCTGCGCGCACTGACCGCAGTTCACACACTCGACTTCGGAGAGGTTGCTGTCGAAGGCCGGGACGACCCGGGCATTCGAACCGCGGCACGCGAAATCGAGCGCGCCGACCGACTGAACCTCGGAGCAGACCCGGACGCAGTCGCCGCAGAGCACGCACTTGTTCGGGTCGCGGACCAGCGACGGGCTCGATTCGTCGACCGGCAGGTCCTTGATCGACTGCTTGTAGCGGACGTCGTGGACGCCGAGCTTGCGGGCGATGTCCTGCAGCGAACAGTTCGCGCTGCGCTGGCAGCTCGGGCACTCGCGCTTATGGCTGGCCAGAAGCAGCTCGACGTTGATTTTGCGCATGTTGCGGATCGCCTTGGTGTCCGTGAAGATCACCATGCCGGCTTCCGGCGCGGTCGAGCAGGAGGCCATGATGCCGCGTCCCTTCACGTCGACGAGGCAGAGACGGCAGGCGCCGTAGATCGACAGCTCGGAATGGTAGCAGAAGGTCGGGATGTCGATGCCGGCTTTGCGGATCAGTTCAAGCAGATTCCGCTCGCCCGCGATCTCGATCTCGCGGTTGTTGACAAACAGAGTTTTCTTTTCTTCACTCATTTTATTTTATGCTCCAGGGCTGTGATTGATGGATTAAAGGCCGACGATCGCGCCGAATTTGCAGGCCGCCTTGCAGGCGCCGCACTTGATGCACTTGTCCGCATCGAGGACGTGAACTTCCTTGACCTTGCCGGTGATCGCCCCGACCGGACACTTGCGCATGCAGGCCGTGCAGCCCTTGCATTTGTCGGCCAGAATTTCGGGCCGGGCCAGCGCCTTGCATTCGCCGGCCGGACAGGTCTTCTTGAGGACGTGCGCTTCGTACTCTTCGCGGAAATAGCGCAGCGTCGAGAGCACCGGGTTCGGGGCGGTCTTGCCGAGGCCGCAGAGCGAACCGAGCTGGACCGCCTTCGCGGTCTCCTCGAGCAGCTCGAGCGTGTGACGGTCGGCGCGCCCTTCGATGATGTCGTCGAGCAGCGCGAGCATCTGGCGCGTGCCTTCGCGGCACGGCACGCACTTGCCGCAGGATTCATTCTGCGTGAACTGCATGAAGAAGCGCGCGATCTTGACGATGCAGGTCTGCTTGTTCATGACCACGAGGCCGCCGGAGCCGACCATCGCGCCGACGCTCTTGAGCGAGTCGAAGTCGAGCGGCAGATCCAGCATTTCGGGGGTCAGGCAGCCGCCGGACGGACCGCCGATCTGGACGGCTTTGAAATCTTCGTTCGTGATTTCGCCGGCGTTGTTGGTCACGCCGCCGCCGATGTTGTAGACGATCTCGCGCAGCGTCGTGCCGAACGGCACCTCGATGAGGCCGGTGTTCGCCACATGCCCGGTCAGAGCGAAGGTCTTCGTGCCGGGGGACTTCTCGGTGCCGACCGACTTGTACTGCTCCGGACCCTTGTGGAAAATGCCCGGAACCGACGCAAGCGTCTCGACGTTGTTGATGACCGTCGGCTTGCCCCAGAGTCCGCTCTGGGCCGGGAACGGCGGCTTCGGCTTCGGCATGCCGCGCTTGCCCTCGATCGACGCGATGAGAGCGGTCTCTTCGCCGCAGACGAACGCGCCGGCGCCTTCCATCACGTTGACCCGGAAGCTGAAATCGCTGCCGAACAGATTGTCGCCGAGAACGCCGATCGCCTCGGCGTCCTTCACCGCGGCGCGCATGCGTTCGACCGCGAGCGGATATTCGGCGCGGACGTAGACATACCCCTCATCGGCGCCGATGGCGCGGGCCGCGATCATCATGCCCTCGATGACGGCGTGCGGATTGCCCTCCATGACCGAGCGGTCCATGAACGCGCCCGGATCGCCTTCGTCGCCGTTGCAGATGACGTACTTCTTATCGTTCTTCGACGCGAGGGTGAACTTCCACTTGAGGCCGGTCGGGAAGCCGCCGCCGCCGCGGCCGCGCAGGCCGGATTCGATCGCGGTCTGGCAGACCTCTTCCGGCTTCATTTCGAGAACCGCCTTGCGGGCGCCGAAGTAACCGCCGCGCGCAATATATTCGCGGACGTCGCCCGGCTCGATCCGGCAGTTCGCGAGAACCACGCGCTTCTGGCGGTTGTAGAACGGGATTTCGGCGTCGCCCTTGCAGTGGCAGTTGCCGTTCTTGTGGTCGACGTAGAGCAGCCGGTCGATGATTTCGCCGCGCTGGAGCGTGCGTTCGACGATCTCCGGCACGTCGGCGATCTTGACCTTCGTGTAGAGGATGTCGCCCGGCTCGATGTGGAGCAGCGGCCCCATCTGGCAGAAGCCCTGGCAGCCGGACTTCGAAATGTAGGTGTCTTCCTTCTTCCGGTCCTCGGCCTTGACCTCGAGAATCACGTCGATGCCGGCCTTCTCGAGTTCTTTGGCGAGCGCGTCGCGGACGTCGAGCGAACCGTTGGCCACGCAGCCCGTGCCGCCGCAGATGATGATCCGGCGCTTGACGTTCTGGTAGGCTTTCTTATAATCGGCTGCGATTTTATCAAGATCGACAGAATTGACGGTTGCGGTACTCATTTTATTCACTCTCTCCCGGATGTTACTGATTGGCGGCTTTTTCTTCCGCGATGACCTGATCGATGATCGCGTCGGTCTTTTCCGGCGTCATCTGGCCGTGCACGGAATCGTTGACCAGCATGACCGGAGCGAGGCCGCAGGCTCCGAGGCAGCTGACGGTTTCGACGGTGAAGAGAAGATCGTCCGTCGTGCGCTTCTCGTCGGAGAGCTTGAGCTTCTCATAGAGGGCGTGCAGAATGCTGTGCGACTTCTTGACGTGGCAGGCGGTGCCGTCGCAGAGCTTGATGATGTATTTGCCCTTCGGCTGCATCGAGAAATGGGCGTAGAAGGTCGCCACGCCGTAGACCCGCGACGGCGGGACGCCGATGCTGGTCGCGACATAGCTGATCATGTCTTTCGACAGATATTTATAAACAGCCTGAACCTCCTGAAGAATCGGAATCAGCCGTCCTTCGGAGTAGTTGTTCTTCTCCAGAATTTTGTTTACCGCGGCGAGATGGTCGATCATCGCCTGGGTGGTTTCCATGGTTTCCTGCATTTTCGCTCCTTGTGACTGTTGCTGTCTATCTTAACATTCAGGGAAATACCGTTTCACTCCTGGGAATCCTCTTCGACGAGCTTCCGGCTCATCTTGACCGAAAGGACGGCGAGGCCGCCGGCGATGACTTCGCGTTGGACGATCACGTCGTCCGGCACTTTCAAACTGACGTTGGCGAAGTTCCAGATCGCCTTGATTCCGCCGGCCACCATGCGGTCCGCGACGTCCTGGGCCTGATCGGCCGGAACGCAGATGATGCCCATCCGGACCTGAAGCCGCCGGGTCAGCTCCTCGAGCCGGTCGATGTCGAAGACGCTGCGCTCGCGCACCTCGGTGCCGATTTTGGCCGGATCCGCATCGAAGGCGGCGATGATCCGCAGCCCGTACTCCTCGAACCCCTCGTAGCCCATGAGAGCGCTGCCGAGGGAGCCGGCGCCGACCAGAATCGCCTCCGACACATTGTCCCAGTTCAGGTAGCTCTTGATCGCTTCGATCAGCTCCCGGACCTTGTAGCCGACTCCCGGCTGGCCGGAGACGCCGGTCAGCGCGAGGTCTTTGCGGATGACGATTTCACCGAGATTCATATAGCGTGCAAGTTCCGGAGTCGCAACGATTTCAACACCGGCCTTGCGCATTTCGGACAGCTTATAGAGATAGGTAGGCAGCCGCCGGATCGTCGGCAGCTTCGGAACCTTCACATTCGCCATATAAGTCTCCGTTACAATTTAGACGCGTATAAGTGCTTCCGATACGATACAAGCTGGCCGGACACCTCTTCCGGCCAGCCTGCAATCCGCACGTGCAACACTTAAAATAACACTTTTCCCGGAGATTTCAAGGCGTTCGGACCTTTATTATCGATATTTTTATATCTAAATAGAGTATTTTTTTATCAAAGTCGTTATTTTATTTGTTTTCAATCACTTACGAGTCATGATTCCGGGCTCCTCTTTGATCGCGGGGGCAGAAAAGGCCTCTGCCGGTCAGAATCGGGCGGAAGCAGCCGTTGCAGCTGACGCATGTCGAACGGGCCGTTTCTCCGGCGAGCCAGCGTCTGACGATTTCCGGGTCGCGGATCAGCGGGCGGGAGAGCGACACGCCGTCGCAGATCTCCTCCGCGAGCAGCCGTTCCGCCGCGGCGGCGTCGCGGACGCCGCCGACCAGCAGGAGCGGAATCGAAAGCCCGCGCCGGAGCTCGCGCGCGCATTCCTCATAATAAACCGGGCCGTCCGGCTGCGGGTCGACGGTGCGGACCGGGCTCAGCAGCGGCCCCGCCTCCGGGATTCCGCCCGAAAGCTCCACCGCATCGAGGCCATGCCGCTCGAGTTCGCGGCAGAGCCGGATGCACTCGGCGGCGCTGAAGCCGCCCGGCGCGAAATCCTCGCAGTTGATTTTAGCGAGGACCGGATAGTCCCGGCCGACTTCGGTCCGGACCGCCCCGAGTATTTCCAGGAGCAGCCGGGCCCGGTTTTCCGGCGTACCTCCGTATGCGTCGGAACGGTGATTGTAAAAACCGGAGAGAAACTGGCTGATCAGGTAGCCGTGGGCGGCGTGAAGCTGCACGCCGTCGAACCCGGCCCGTTTGGCCCGGAGCGCGGCTTCGGCAAAGCTCCGGACAATATGGGCAATCTCCCCGGCAGATGCCTCCCGGCAGGGCGGCCGATTCCGGCCGGAGACGAAGGGCGACGGCCCGACTGCGGAAGCGGCATCCGCCGCCGCCCCTCCGGCGTGGGCGAGCTGAAGCACGATCTTTGTGCCGGAAGCGTGGACGCGATCCACCGTTTCGTGCCACGGGCCGATGCAGCCGTCGGAATCGGCGGCGGCCTGATTCCGGCCGGCGCGCCCTTCGGGAGAAACGAACGCGTGCCCGGTGACGACAAGCCCGAGCCCGGCGCGGCCGAGCCGTTCGTAAACGGCCGCAAGTTCCGGCGTATAAACGCCTTCCCGGGAGGCGAGCCCTTCGTGGGTGGCGGACCGGACGAACCGGTTCCGAAGCGTCATTCCGTTGATGGCCAACGGCGTACTGATTCTGTTGGGCATGATCTCCTCCCGGCTTTCCCGTCATTGTCATTCCGGTAAGATAGCACGCCTCCCGCGGCTGTCAAATACTTTCACCGCTTTTCGGAGAAGGCCGGATTTCAGTTTTTTCCGGATTTTTCACGGTTTCCGCTTGACAAAAAGGTGAAAATCGTTCATACTATTACCAGCTATTCAGTCGTGTCGATTGACGCAAGGACGCATAATCGGCAGTATGTTAAGCACAATTCGAATGTCAGTTTTTCATTCATTTCCCTCCATGTCAGGTTGAGTTGGTATTTTCATACGCAGCGGGGCGTTCGGCGAATCGGCGTCGTTCCGCGTCGCTTTACCGCGAATCCCGCCCGGCGGCAGCAACATACTGCCGATTATCGGACGAAAGGATTCGCCAAATGAAAAAAAAGAGATTTACGTTGATTGAACTTCTTGTTGTTGTTGCAATTATTGCGATCCTCGCGGGGATGCTGCTGCCGGCTCTGAACCGGGCGCGTGAGAGCGCGCGGGGAAGCAAATGCCTCAACAACAAGAAACAGGCGATGCTGGCGCAGATCCAGTATTCCGGCGATTTTGACAATTACTATATCGGTTACATGCAGAACAAAGCCAACGATACGACCGCGGGGCTGTGGGTCGGGCTTCTCTCCTGCCGGCCGGATGCAGGCGGCGTGTACAACGTGCAGGACGGCGGCTATGTCGGCCGCGCCTCGCTTCAGTGTCCGTCGCTGAAGGCCAGGAACGCTCCGGGGGATGCGTCCTTCGATTCCTATCACAGCGTATTCGGAATCGACCACAGCCCGGCGGACAGCACCCGCGCGACGACGCTGGGAGATTATATCCTCTCCCGTTTACAGGACCCGGAATATTACGTGTTCGCGTTGTCGCGGATGAAACGCCCGGGCGATATCCTCATCTTCGCCGATACGCTCAAGGTGAGCAACGGATACTCGTTCGCCCGGTTCCGGTGCAGCTCCGACGAGGAGACGGCGGGCGTGGTCATGGCGCACGGCGGACGGACCGCCGCCTCGTTCGCCGACGGACATGCCGCCATGCATACGGGAAAAGAGCTCAACGCCATGCCGTACAACCTCAAGTTCTGGTATGGCGGCACGGACGGCACGGTCGGCAACTGAACAGCGGAAACTCAGAAAGCAAATAAGGAGATTTTATGGACTTCAAACGAACACTGGGCATGGCATTCGCCGCGGTCGGTTTCTCCCTCGCGGCGGCTCCGGCGGTCACGGACAATCCCTACGGCGTCTGCGCCCATGTCAGCCGCGGCGAACTCGATATCGCGCCGCAGGAATTCAAGCGCATGCACGAGGCGGACATCAACTGGGTCCGCACCGACTTCGACTGGCACGGCGTCGAGCCGAAGCAGGGGGCCTGGGATTTCAGCCGCCTCGACAAGCTCATTCCGCTCGCGAAACAGGCGAACGTCAGCATCCTGCCGATTCTCGACTACGACGTTCCGTGGGCGACTCCGGCCTGGCGGCATCCCGATGCGTGGGGCGGTTACGTCCGCCGGATCGTGTCGCGTTACGCGAAGGACCTGCGGTACTGGGAGGTCTGGAACGAGCAGAACGGCAGCGGCTTCTGGAGAGACAGGCCGAGCGGCGCGAACTATGTTCCGCTGCTGAAGCGCGCCTATGAAGAGATCAAGAAGATCGATCCGGAGCTGACCGTCCTTTACGGCGGCACCGCCGGGGTTCCGCTCGGCTATATCGAGGACTCGCTCAAGGCCGGCGCCGGGGCGTATTTCGACGTCATGAACATCCATCCGTATCACTGGCAGGGAGTGCCGGAGCTGATGATCGCCGAATTCCGGGACCTCGGGGCGCTGATGAAAAAATACGGCGTCGGCGACAAGCCGCTCTGGATCACCGAAGTCGGCTGGTCGACGGCGCTGCCGCCGGTTTTCTACCGGGAAGTACTGCCGGCAGCCTTCCGGCGGGCCGGAATCGATCCGGCGAAGACCACGGCGGCGGCGGTCTGCGATATGGAGAAGGGCTTTTCGGGCGCCGCGCATCTCAACCAGAGCGGGAACCTGGCCATGTTCCGGCAGGTCGACGAGATCGGCCTCGACCGGCTCCGCGGCCTCTCCGTCGAACGTTATCCTGTGCTGGTTCCGACCGGCGGGGAGGAGTTTCCGGCGGAATACATTCCGGCGCTGGTCGATTACGTGAAGCGCGGCGGCACGCTTCTGCTGCCGTCCGGGCTGCCGTTCTACTACGACCTCCGCTCCGACGGCGGGAAGGTTCAGGTGAACGACAAATACCTGAAGCAGTTCCATATCGGCTGGGATGCATGGTGGACGAAGGAGGGCGTGCCGGAGAAGGAGAGCTACCAGAAGCCCGCGCCGGAGTTCGACGGCGCGTTCAAGATCGATTTCAAGCCGGCAGCCCGCTTTCTGCATGACCGGAACCTCAGGCCCGGCGACGAATTCATCCCGGTCATCGAGGCCGGAACCGACACGTACAAAGGTGCGGTCGCCGCGCTTTACAAACTGGACAGCGACCTGAAGGGGAACATCATCGTCTGCACGACGCTGGCCGTTTCCGAGACCGTTCCGGAATCGCAGCAGGCCGAAATGCTGCCGCGCACCTATCTCATCGCGCTGGCCAGCGGCGTCGAGCGGATTTTCTGGTACAACTTCCGTTCCGGGGAGTGGCAGCCGGACGAACGGGAGGCCCATTTCGGCATCGTGCGGAAAAATCTGGAGCCCAAACCGTCGTTCCGGGCCTATCGGACGCTGAGCCGGCTCTGTCCCTCCGGCTCGACCGTGCCGGTCCTGACCCGCAGAGGGGAGACATATCTCGCCGGCTGGACGCGCCCGGACGGAATGAAGGTCTGGGCTGTCTGGACCTCGCTGCGGCCGGAGAAGATCCGTCTTGACGTCAGGGGGAACGTTGTCGAAGCGCTGAACCATCTCGGGGAGAAGCAGCCGGTTCCGGGAAGCGGGTATGCCGCCTCCCCGGCGATCCTCTACCTGGTCGGCCCCGAATCGGTTTCAGCCGAACCGCTCTGACCGATCTCCGCCCGGATCACACCTTGATCGCGGAGAAAGGTGTGATCTTTTTACGTTTTTTTGACAATGTTTTGACGATTTTTTTCCGGAAGCGGCTATTGTATTAACAAACGGCACCGATAAAGAACCGTTCACACGGAAAGGAGAAATCGTTATGAACATGGTATCGAAACTGTTGTTGTCCGGCCTGGCCGGCTCGGCGCTGCTGGGAGCGGCCGAGCCGACGGCCAAGGCGCCGGTCACCCGCGCCGCGCTGTTCAAGAACGGCTATGCGCTCATCATCCGCGAGGTCGCCTCGGCGCCGGCCGATGCGTTCCTGCTTGACGAAAGCGTCACGCCGGTTCACGGCACGCTCTGGTTCGCCCCGGGCGACGGGCTGACCGTGACCGGGGTGAAGCGCCTCGGTGACGTGCCGAACCGGAATCCGTTCGCCGACCTGGCGGCGACCTATGAAGGGATGAAAGTGACGGTGACGCTGAAGAGCGGCGACGGCCTGCCGCCGCGCATCGTCACCGGCACGGTGCTTCAGGTCGGGGAGCGGGTGCCGGAGCAGGGGGGATTCCCGGCTCCGCGTTACGGTTCCTGGCCGCAGGCCGCGCCGGAAAGCGCCTGCTTTGCCGTGCTGCAGGAGAACGGCAAGGTCATCACCTTCCGGAACGACCAGATCGCTTCGATCGAGTCGGAGGGAATCAGCGCCACGCTCAGGAAAGAGAAACGGATGCTGCTGGTGGACCGCAAGGGGGCGGCCGGGAATCCGTTTTACATCACCTACCTTTCGCCCGGGCTGACCTGGGCTCCGGCCTACCGGATCGCGCTCGGAAAAGAGTCGAAGCTTCAGCTCGACCAGTCCGCGACGGTCATCAACGAGCTTGAGGACCTGAAGGATGCGGAGCTGAGTTTCGTCTCCGGCTTCCCGAACCTCGAATATATCGGCGTCACGAGTCCGCTCGCTTCCGGCATGACGCTGCAGGCGTTTCTGCAGCAGCTGAATGCCAATGAGAACGGCGGAACCGGGGCGGTGATGCCCCGCGCCATGGCGCAAGCGGCCATGAATTTCAAGATGGAGGCGGATTCCGCCGTTTCTCCGCTGCCCGGTACCGGGCTGAGCGAGGATATCCACTTTGCGCCGGGAGGCAAAGTAACGCTCGCAAAGGGCGATGTGCTCTACAAAACCCTCGCAACCGCCCGGGCGGATTACGAGCGGCTCGTAGAGTGGGAGATTCCGGACCGCCGCGACCAGTGGGGGCGGTTCCAGCAGAACTACGGCAGCCGCAATGAGAATCCGGACGGCGACCTCTGGGACGCGGTCCGCTTCAGGAATCCCCTGAAGGCCCCGATCACGACTGCGCCGGTCGAAATCGTCGACGGCGAGAAGCTGCTCGGCCAGAGCACGATCAAGTGGGTCAATCCGGGCGAGGAAGCGCTCGTCAAGATCACGAAGGCGATGACCGTCAGCGGCAGCCGCAACGAGTACGAGCTTCCCGGCAGCCGCGAGCTGGTCAGCATCGGCGGCTACAATTACCGCCGTCCCGAGGTCGAAGGGACGATCAAGCTCCGCAACTTCCGCACGCACGATGCGAAGGTCGTTGCGAAGCTGCAATTCTCCGGCGAGTTCATCTCGGCGCAGGGAGAGCCGAAGAACAGGCTGCTCGAAGCCGGGGTGTACAACATCAACCCGCGCCATGAGCTGACCTGGGAGATCACGCTGAAGCCCGGCGAAGAGCTCAGTTATCATTACCGCTACTCGGTTCTGGTCCGGAACTGACCGCTTCGAATGCCAGCGCTCCCGATGGGGTCGGGATCGTGACCGCCGCCCCGTCCGGGAGCTCCCGGCACGGGGTGTGCTTTTTCCAGCCGTCCGCGACCGGCTCGCAGCCGGAGAAGAGCATCGGCAGCAGCGCCGCGGGGCCGGCGCTCCAGGCGTGGCAGAGGCTCAGGCCGAAACGGCGGCCGTAGAACGAGTAGAGTTCTTCCCCCTCCGCACCTTCCCGGTAAGCTTCGAAGAAGGTGCTGGCTCCCTGTTTCAGCATGCCGCCCCAGATCCTGCGGATTCGTTCGATGCCCGCCAGAGAAGCGCCGGCCCTGTGAAGCGCCCAGATTTCGACCGCGGCCATGTACGGGGTTCCGACCGGCGGAAGTTCGTCTCCGAGCAGCGCGGCGACGACCGGGCGCTGCTGTTCCTCCGAAAGCAGCCCGGCCGGGATCGCCAGGAAATTCGGATGGCGGAAGAAGCCGGAGGCGGGTTCTCCGGGAGTTGCGAAGAAAAGTCCGCGCTCCGCGTCGAACGCCGTCCGGAACAGCTGCTCCTTCAGGCGTCCGGCCCGTTCCGCGCAGCGTTCCGCAGTTTGCTGTTCGCCAAGCCGTTCCATCAGCTTCCGCGCCGCTCTGAGCGCCCAGTGGAACAGGATCTGGAGCGCGCTCTCCTTCGGGAACTTCACCCAGTCGATGAAGAGCCAGCTCCCTTCCGACGGCAGGAAGCCCGTCTCTTCGGACCGCGCCAGCAGGACTTCGATATGGTCCGTCAGCTCTCCCCGCTGGAGTTCGAGGAATGCGGCATCCGCCCAGTAGAGCTGGTACAGGTCGTGACAGATCAGGAACCAGAGAGAATAATCGACGATTCCGTTCAAATGCTGTTCGCGGATTCCGGCACGTCCAAGCACGGCGAGCGTGCGGCGCACCGGTTCCGGGTCGCCGAAGGCATATGCGTTGGCCAGCAGGCTCAGCGCGAGATCGCCGACCCACGGCAGCCGGTCGCGTTTCACGCCATCGATCAGGAAGTGATACCGGCAGATCCGCAACGTATAGGCCGCATGCATCCAGATTCGGGTGAGCTCCGGATCGGCCGCAAATGCGCCCCGGTACTGCGCCGGGGCGAAGACGGCGCGGCAGACGACTTCGACCGGGGAGCCGGCTTCGACGCGCAGGTAGCGGAACGCGAGCGGCTGCGGCGTCGTCCAGATCCCCGGGGCGGATTCCCGCAGTTCCAGACTCTGTTCGAAATGCGCTGCGTCGTGGTTTTCAAGTTCGGAGAGCGATTCTCCGCACCCGAATTGCGGACGCGAAGCCGAATGAACCTCAACCCGGGCGAGCAGCTCGCGTCCGGCATCGTAACGGCCGGGAGCGAACTCCACCGGCGTGACGGAGAGCTCCGGCAGCCGCGTGTCATCCGGTGCGCCGCCCGGAACGGCGGGCGAATACGATATGCCGTCCGCCGACGCTTCCCAGTCGCCGGTTTCGGCGGCGAGAGCGGGGATGGAACCGTCCGGCGCGGCAATCCGGAGTTCCAGCAGTCCTGGACCGGATTGGATGCGGATGCAGCCGTCTCCGCCGGGTTCCGGGAGCGTGAGCGGCCTGCCGTCCAGCCTCGCCTCCTCCGGCCTGCCGTGAATGCGGAGCGTAAAGCCGCCCCGCACTGTCCGGCAGCGGTAACGAATGACACGGAACGGCGTATGAAAACAGCCCGGATACCCGACCCGGAGTTTTGCCTCTTCCACATCCCGCCGCATGCGTTCGAGCAGAAAACACTCATATTCGGAGCGCAGATAGAGCCAGCGCGGCAGCAGCGGTGCGGGCGGGTACGGCTCCCGCGCGGAGTAGGCCGGATCGAAAATCGCGAATGCGGAACGGCGGTGGGCGGCGGTCGGCATGATGACGGTTCCTTCATGAAAATGGTGTATGGATACATTAAGATACCATGTATTCCGCCGTTGTCAACGGCCGCCGTTTGGCTCGGAAGGTGATTTATGGCTTTTGTGCTGCTGCATGCGGATCAAGGCCGTCAAAGTCCAGCTCCAGGAAGCACGGAGCAGCTCCGATGATAATCGAATTGCGGCCGTAGCTGCCCTTTTTCACTGCCTCCAGCGGATTGCCGTAGTGGTCGAAGCCGCCGATGAGTCCGGAGAGAGTTGCCGTGGCGGGCCGGTTGTCCGGCAGCTCGGACCACGCCGCGACGATTCGCCGTTTGCCGTTCGAGAATGAAAAGGCGCGGACAGCGGGACCGGCGTTAACTTGTCCCTCGGGCTTCAGCCCGGCGAGGAAGCGGGTCATGGTTGCGAAAGTCATGGTTCCGGGGGTAGGCGTATAATCCGGATTGACGAGGCTCCGGTCCGGATAACGCGGAAGATTGTAAATGAACGGGAATACTTTTTCCGCACCCATGCTCCAGGTCCAGATGAAGTTCTTGATGCAGTCCGGCGTTTTTCCGGCGCCGGGCCCTTCGGAATCCCAGTATGGCAGCTCGCGTTCATACTCCTTCATCAGCCGTTTCAGATCGTAAATTTTCGGACTCCAGGCATCGGAGCCCCAGTGATGAAAACTGATGATGTCGATTTCCTGAATCACCTGCGGCAGAACCCGTTCGACAAAGTTTTCAAAATGTCTGCCGGCATCAACTGCGCGAAAACCGGAGACCATGATTTTTGCTTCCGGATCAATTGAACGGATCGCCTCGGCGCCATGTTTGATGATTTCAATGAAATTTTCCGAGGAGTCGCGCCAGAAGCCATTGCTGTTTCCATTGCGCGGTGCTCCGGGTTCATTCCAGATTTCGTAGACTTTGATTTTCCCTTTGAACCGTTCTGCAGTACGGGCACAGAAAGTTTCCCAGTCCGCGAAATTGCGCGGTGCGACACTCTGCCATTCGCGGCCGGTATCGACCGAACCGCCGGCTTCGCTGTTGCGGCTGGTCGCCCAGCGTGTCGTATTAACGAGTTCGGCGAATGCGTGCATGTCCTGCCGGTAAAGTTCATCGACCAGTTCTCCCATCTTTCCCCAGTGGAACTTCCCTTTTTCGGGTTCGACGCTGTACCAGTGAAAATTACAGCGGACCCAGCGGATGCCGAGCTCTCGCATCTGCTGTACTGCGAGACGCATGTAATCGGGGCCGTATTCCGCGTACAGAGTGCCATCAAGCGGGTAGAGGAATGCACCGAATGGAGAATCGAACGATGTGCAGTCCCCGGCAGTTTCGGTAAGAATGCCAAATGTCGATTCGGCAGAAACGGGGTGGTCTCCCCCGATATTCAGCGAAGCATGGTAAAGACCGAGCTTTTCCAGTTTTTCGGATGGAACTTCGACGGGAAACCGGATAGATTTGCCTGTTGCGGCTGTCACTGGTTCTGTTTGAGTGTGAACCGTTTTTCCATAAGCATCGGTCACTGTTACGGTGGCTGCGGTGTTCAGCGGAATCTCTCCGGCGGTGATGAAGACATTCAGACCGACCGGCTCTCCGCGGCGGAACAGGTGGCTGAAGCGGCTGCTGCGAATTTCCGGCTTGGCAAACGAGCGGTCGCCTTCAAAAATGAAGTTATCAACGATACCGTTGCTTGCGGATTCGGGCTTGTTCCATTCGATGCTGCGGATTTCGAAAATGCCGACTGGACGATCGGCTGCGGTTTCAAACGGCAGCCATTCGGAACGCCAGCAGTTTTTTTCATTTGGGGCTTCGACCGAGAAACGGTATATGCCTTTACCATTCCCGTAGCGATAAGCGAGGGTTACGCGGCAGGTTGAGCCGGCGGAAAAGCTTGTTCCGGGCAGTTCCGCTTTTTTTCCGTCGGCCAGCCGGTAGAGCTTGCCGTCAGAGGCCGGCGGAAAAAGCAGGGCCGCCTGAAATTCGTCCCACTTGGCTTTTTCCGGCTTGAAACCGAAGAAGGTCCAGATTCCGTTGCCGGGAGTGAAATCGAATGAGACACTGCCGCCGCCGGAGCGGCGTGGTGTGATGTAGATCCGGGCATGATGGCCGTTTTTGGCCGTGACATTCAGCGCTTTTCCACCATTGTGTCCGACAACGGCCAGGCTTTGCGCCTGATAACGCCAGTCATCCACCCTCCAGAACTCCTGAAGGTAGATCCCGCCGGACTTCAGGTTGTCGAAATCGGTTTGGTAGTTGTCGCACATGGCAATGTCGGCAGCATGGATTGCGAACATGAAATTGAGAATGGTGAAAACGGCGAAAAATGTTCTCATTGCAGATCCTTTCATATTTCGGAATGATGGAAATTTTTACCAGCCGCCGAAAGTTGCTGTCCCGGTCATCGAAGCATTCCAGTTGTTTTGCTCAGTACTGATTTGGCCTTTGTCGCTGTATCGTGATGCGTGTCCGTCGACAAAGAGCAGGTTGATGGCCTCTCCATGACGGAAGTCGAAGCGGATCAGCGGATTTTCCCAGCGCCGCCACAGGCAGCTTTTATTGGTCTGACACTTAAAATCCGTGACCAGTCCCCGCGTGCTCGGATTTGGGCAGCTGGTTACTTTCCTCAGCTTTGTTCCGGCGTCGCTGGGATCGATGTGGCCGTTGATGGCATAGTTGGTCATGGGATTGTAACCCACGATCCGAATCTCCTGCATATCGCGTGGGCAGATCAGGATTTCACCGTAGTTTTCCGTCCCGGAAACTTTAGTTTTGGCGATATACGGCTTCAGACCGAGCACCCAGTAGTTTTTGTTGTATTCCCCAGGACCGAGTTGCGGAATAGGAAAGCGATCTTCGAAATCAGCGGCATAAAACTGAAAGGCATTTCCCATATTCTTCAGATTATTGATGCATTTGATGTCTTTTCCACGGTCCCGCGCCCGGTTCAGTGCCGGCAGGAGCATCGACGCGAGAATGGCGATGATTGCGATAACGACCAGAAGTTCGATCAGAGTGAAATGTTTCCGTTTCATGGTGCCCGCCTTTCGTTCTTTGTTATTGTTTCCTGCCGCGCCGGTCGATTACGGTATCCCGCACCGTGAAGCGTTCCGGGACCAGCAGCCGCGGCTCCCGGACTGTGCCGCTCTTCATGAGTTCCTGCAGCATCCGTACGGCGCGCGCGGCGATTTCCGTATAATCGTATTCGACTGCGGTGAGCCGCGGCACGAACTTCAGCGCATCCCAGTCGGTCGCCTCGAAGCAGACGACGCCGACGTCGAGCGGCACGCGCAGCCCCCGCTGCTGCAGGAGGCTCACGAACGCCTTGCCGAGCACGGCGCTGCTGACCAGAACCGCATCGGGAGGTTCTCCGCAGTCCATGAGCCTCCGTTCGGCCAGCACCGCATCGACTGAGAAATCTTCGTACGGCTCGGCTTCGTAGTAGAACTCCTGCGGGGACTCCATGCCGAGCCGGGCCGTCTCGGAGGCGACGATCCCGCGGATGTGCCGGTAGCGTTGAAAGCGTGCCGGACCGTTGACGAAGCCGAGCCGGCGATGGCCTGTCGCGGCCAGGTATTCGAGCGCTTCACGCAGCGCCGGAGCAGGGTCGAACATGACCGAGTATTCCCCCGGCTCCTCGATCCGCACGAAGGGCATGCGGCACTGCTCGCGCAGGAAGCGTTCCGACTCCCCGTTCGGATTCCCGGCGATCAGCAGCCCGCCGACCAGCCCGTCGGTCAGCAGCCCCGGCAGCTCGTCCGGGTGGTGCAGGGAGTCGAACCAGTCTACCTGGCAGCGGATTCCGAGTTCCCGGCAGGTCCGCGTGAACTGAATGTTCAGATCCGTGAAGCCGACGTGTTCGCGGATATTCTGCGCATTTTCGAAGAACAGCAGCCCGATGTCGTTCAGCTCCTTGCACTTCAGAATCCGCGCCGCCGCGCTTGCCCGGTAGCCGAGCTCCGCCGCGATCCGGCGGATCTCCTCCTGCCGCGCGGCGCCGACCCGCGCCCGGCTCCGCGTGCTGCCGCCGTTCAGCACGATCGACGCCGTCACCGCCGACACCCCCGCCGCTTCCGCCACGTCCTTCAGGCAAACCCGCTTCATATCGTGAAATCTCCATTTTTCGATAAACTAATCGTTAAACCCGGCTGCATCGGACCTCTGACCGGGATGGATGCGAGGCTGTGAAACTAATCGTTAAACCACATTAATTATACCAAACAGGCCGGGGAATGTCAAGAGGGGCGGCGAAAAAAACGCGGATTTTTCATTTTTGCTCAATTCTTCGCCGGAAGCTGGAAAATCGTCGGAGGAAGAGCTATATTAATCGGATGTATGTTTTTTATGGAAAACAAATAACTTGAGGAATCACACCAGATGATCGCAGCTTCCGACATTTCCATGCGCTTCGGCCAGCAGACGCTTTTCGAAAACGTCTCGGTGAAATTCACGCCGGGCAGCCGTTACGGCCTGATCGGCGCGAACGGCTCCGGCAAATCGACCTTCATGAAGATCCTCTCCGGCCAGCAGCAGCCGACCACCGGCACGGTTTCGATCGACAAGGATTGCCGCATGGGCTTTCTGAAGCAGAACCATTACGACTACGAGGACGTCCCGATCCTCGACGTCGTCTATATGGGCAACGAGGAGCTCTGGAAGATTCACCAGGAGCGCGAATATCTTTACAGCAAGGTCGACCTGACTCCGGAGGAAGAGGACCGCGCCAACGATATCGAGGGTCTTTTCGCCGACGCCGGCGGCTACACCATGGAGGCCGATGCGGCCAAACTGCTGGTCGGCCTCGGCATCCCGGAGGAGAAGCATACCCAGCCGCTTTCGAGTCTCACCGGCGGCTTCAAGCTGCGGGTCCTGCTCGCGCAGGTGCTGTTCTACAACCCGGATATCCTGCTGCTCGACGAACCGACCAACCACCTCGACATGAGCAGCATCGACTGGCTCTGCAATTTGCTCAAGAATCACAAGGGGACCGTCATCGTCATTTCCCACAACCGTTACTTCCTGAACGAAGTCTGCACGAACATCGCGGACCTCGACTATCAGGAGATCCGCCTCTTCACCGGCAACTACGACGATTTCATGACCGCGAACGAGATCGCTCTTGAGAAGATGCGCCGCGAAAATGCCCGCAAGGAGAGCCGCATTTCCGAGCTCAAGGAGTTCATCAACCGGTTCGGCGCGAACGCTTCGAAGGCGCGGCAGGCCACCAGCCGCCAGAAGGAGCTCGATAAAATCCAGCTCGAGGAGATCAAGCCGTCCAGCCGCGTTTCCCCGTTCATCCGCTTCACTCCCCAGACCCGGCTCGGCGAGAAGGTCATCGAAGGGGTCGAGCTCGCCAAGAGCTATGACGTGAAGCTCTTTGAAAATTTCAGCCCGGTCATCGGCAATGCGGAGAAAATCGCCATCATCGGCACCAACGGCGTCGGCAAGACCACGCTGCTCAAAATCCTGCTGAAGCTGATCGAGCCGTGCGCCGGAAACGTCATCCACGGCGATACCGTCGAGCTCAGCTATTTTCCGCAGGATGCGTCGGATATCCTCTGCATGGAGGATCGCGCCATCGACTGGCTCGCCCGCTTCGCTCCGCGCGAAGGACTCACCGAGCAGGAGCTGCGTTCGTTCATGGGCAAGATGCTCTTTTCGGGCGATGAAGTCAACAAGCCGGTCAAGGTTCTCTCCGGCGGGGAGAAAGCGCGCCTCGTCATCGCGAAGATGATGCTCGAGGCCGGCAATGTCCTCGCGCTCGACGAACCGACCAACCACCTCGACCTCGAGTCGATCGAAGCGTTGAACTACGCGCTGTCGCTCTACAGGAACACGATCATTTTCGTGAGCCACGACCGCGAATTCATCAGCAGTCTCGCGACCCGCATCATCGAGATCGCCGACGGGAAGATCACCGACTTCCCCGGCACGCTCGCCGAATTCGAGGATTTCAAAAAGCGCCGCGCCCGCGCCTCGCGCTGAGCGCACGGACAAAGCGGCAGACCGGAATCCAATCATGGTCTGCCCGTTAAGTCCGTCTGAAACTCTGCCCTGCGATGGGGCTTCAGGGCGCGTTATTTCGCCAGCGCCAGCATGACGACCCCGGCGAGGATCGCCGCGAGCGCGGCCGCCTTGACCTTGATGTTTTTGTCGCGGAAGCAGAAGCTGCCGACCGCAAACGTCACCACGCAGCTGCAGCGGCGCAGCAGCGACAGGATCGAAATCTGCGTATCCGGCAGGCTCAGGGCGTAAAAATAGAGCCAGTCCGCGATGATCAGCAGCATACCGGTTGCCGGGATGCTCCAGCGCCAGGTGAATTTGCGCGCGCCGCTCCCGAACCGGGATTGGATCAGCCAGGCGGTTCCGAGAATCAGGACCAGGTCGACCGAAAAGTGGAACTGCATCGTTTCGCGTGGAATCGCCAGCGTTCCGAGCAGGTATTTGTCGTAGAGCGCCGAGATGGAGCCGAGCAGCGTTCCGAGCAGCACCATGTGTGCGCCGCGGTGGTGCAGGAAGCTGATTCCCTCCTGTTTGCCGATCACCGAGAACAGATAGTAGCCGGCGAAGATGACCAGCATCGCAATCCCCTGCAGCGGCGTCGGGATTTCACGGAACAGGAAGAGGCTGCCGAGGAACGTCCAGAGCGGCGCCGTGGCGCGGACCGGCGCGACGATGCTGATCGGCAGTTCGCGCATCGCGTAATAGACGCAGCTCCAGCTTGCCGCCACCAGAAGCGCTTTCGCAAAGGTCAGCAGCCATGTGCGCGTTCCGCAGAACAGGACGCTGCCGAGTTCCCCGGTGACGACGACGGCCAGCACGAAGAACGTGCTGCCGCAGAGCGTCGCGAGGAACAGCACCGGCATGATCGGGTTGTCCCTGACCGCGTGTTTTTTGCACAGGTCGTAAAAACCGAGGCCGAACGCCGACAGCAGGATCGGCGGCAGCCAGGCGGGAAGCGTCGCAAACATGATATTTCCTCCAGGTCGATCCGATTAATATAACCCCGGAAGCTGCGCCGGTCAATCCGGCTGTTTGAGAACCATGAAAGTTTGAAAAATGAAGTAATTAGGAGTTGCAAATAAAGCAGGCAATGATATATTATACGGTTTGTTGTCTGAAAACAGGATTGAACGGATTGCATGAAACAGGGTGAATACGGCGACAGGCCGTTCTGGCTGCTGATCTTCGAAATCGCCGGTCTCATGCGTGAAAGGGCGGTTCAACTCGGGTCGGCCGCGGAGACGGAGACGTTTCTGGAGCTGACCATCAGCCAGCAGCGGATTCTGCGCCATGTGCGGCAGCTGACCCGCCGGGAGCGGGAGGGCGTGACGCTCAAGGCGCTCGCGGACGCGGCCGGCTTGAGCAGCGGCACCGCCTCGGCTCAGGTCGAGGCGCTGGTGCGGAAGAGGCTGCTCGAGCGGCGCCCGTCGCCGGAAGACCGGCGCGCGGTCCGCATCCGCCTCTCCGAATACGGGGCGGAGAAGTTCCGGAACGGGCATGCGTATTTCACGAAGCTCTCCGAACTGTTTTTCGACCGGTTCCCCGATGCGGACCGGCAGATGCTGGAAAAGAATTTATCGGATTTTTATCAATATATCGAAACCGTAAGCAAGGAAGAAAAATGAGAAACAGCACGTTGATTTCCGTCGCGGCGCTTCTGGCCGCAGTGGCCGGCCTGCAGGCGGCTCCGCCCGCACAGCCCGCGCCGGTGGTTCCGGTCGAGAAGGTCGAAAGCATCTCGGAGTCGGCCGGGAAGAAATACGTCGGCCACCTCGAGGCGATCGAGGAGGTCGAGCTGCGCGCGCGCATTTCGGGGTACATCAACTCGATCAAGTTCAAAGAGGGCGACCTGGTCAGGAAGGGCGATCTGCTGTTCGAACTCGAAGATACGACTTACCGGGCGAAGGTTCTGAGCGCGCAGGCGCAGCTCGACCAGATCAAGGCCGAGCTCAAGTACGCCGAGGACAATTTCAATCGCCAGAAGACGCTGCGCGAGAGCAGCGCGGTTTCGCAGAGCACGATGGACGAGGCCCAGCGGCTCTACTCGCTTACCAAGGCGAAGCTGCACGAAGCCGAGGCTTCTCTGCTCGACGCCGAGAACAATCTGTCGTACTGCAAGGTCTACGCGCCGATCACGGGCCGGATCGGCCGGGTCACCTATACGCAGGGCAACTACGTGACGCCGCAGAGCGAGAAGCTCGCCGACATCGTGCAGACTTCGCCGATCTATGCGAACTTCGCGATCAGCGAGCGCGATTACCAGTCGCTGTTCGGGAACGCGGAGACGCTGAAGAAGACCGGGAACATCCGGATCATGCTCTCCGACGGCTCCACTTACAAGTCGCCCGGCACGGTCGCCTTCATCGACAACAAGGTGGACCTCGGCACGAACACGTTGACCATCTGGGCCGCGTTCGACAACGAGGAGGGGCAGCTGATTCCGGGCGGATTCGTCACGGTCGTTCTGTCGCGCCGGGCCGAAAAGGCGTTTCCGGCGGTCCGGCTGTCGGCCGTCATGACCGGCGAAAACGGCAATTACATCTATATCGTCGACAATGAGAACAAGGTGGTCCGCCGCGAAGTCGAGACCGGGCCGCTGGTCGGCAGCATGCAGCTTCTGCGCTCCGGCGCCGAGGCCGGGGAGACGGTGATCGTCGGCGGCACGAACAAGGTCCGTCCCGGAGCCGTGATCACGCCGTTCCCGGTCAGGGACGAGCAGCGGAAGAAGTGAGGAATACGGAATGATCTCGAGAATTTTCATTGAGCGTCCGAAGCTCGCATTCGTCATTTCGATCGTGACGGTGCTGGCGGGTGCCATCTGCATCTTCCGGCTGCCGGTGGCGGAATATCCCGAAATCGCGCCGCCGTCGATCATGGTTTCGGCCAGCTATCCCGGCGCATCGGCGGAGGTGATCGCGAATACGGTCGCCACCGTCGTCGAAGAGCAGGTCAACGGCATCGAGGGCATGATCTACTTTTCATCGACTTCGAGCAACGCCGGCAGCTATTCGCTGACGATCACTTTCGAGCCCGGCACCGACACCGACATCGCGCAGGTCAACGTGCAGAACGCCGTCCGCCGCGCCGAACCGTCGCTGCCTTCGGAGGTGAAGGCGCTCGGCATCAACATCAAGAAGCGGTCGAGCGACATCCTCGCCATGTATTCGTTCACGACCGACGGCTCGACGCTGTCGGATCTCGAGCTGTCGAACTGGGTCCGCATGAACGTGCGCGACGGGCTGTCGCGCATCGACGGCATCAGCGACGCGGAAATCATGGGCGTGCGGAATTACAGCATGCGCATCTGGCTCGATCCGCTGCGCATGTCGGCGCTCGGCATCACGCCGGAGGACATCGCCGCCGCGGTCCAGAACCAGAACGTGCAGGCCGCGGTTGGCACTGTCGGCGCGGAGTACGCGAACGATTATCTGCAGCTCAAGATCAATACGCTCGGACGCCTGACCACCGTCGATGAGTTCGGCGACATCGTGGTCAAGGTCGGCGACAAGGGGCGGCAGACCAGGCTGCGCGATATCGCGCGGATCGAGCTCGGCTCCGAAAACTATTCCGCCGAGGCGAAGTGGAACGGCCGGCTGTCGATCGCGCTGGCGATCTACCGGAATACCGACGCAAACGCGATCGAGGTCGTGGACCAGGCCAACGCATTTCTGGAAGAGGTCCGGCCGCGTTTGCCGAAAGGGGTCGAATTCGAGCTCGGCTACGACCCGACCGAATACATCCGCACGACCATGAACGAGATCGTCGACACGCTGATCATCACGCTGCTGCTCGTGGTCGGCATCACCTATCTTTTTCTGCAGGACTGGCGCGCGACGCTGATTCCGACTCTCGCGATTCCGGTGTCGCTCATCGGCACGTTCATTTTCATGATCGCCCTCGGCTTCACGATCAACGTGCTGACCATGTTCGCGCTGATTCTCGTGATCGGCTCTCTGGTGGACGACGCGATCGTGGTGGTCGAGAACTGCATGCGCATCCTCGAGGAGGAGGATATCTCCCCGAAGGAGGCGACCATCAAATCCATGCAGCAGATCACCGGCGCGATCATCGCGACCACGCTGGTGACCGTCGCCGTCTACGCCCCGATCGGCTTCTACGGCGGCATGGTCGGCACGATCTATATGCAGTTCGCGGTTACGATGTGCATCGCGCTGTGCCTGTCGACGGTCAACGCGCTGACGCTTTCCCCGGCGCTCTGCTCGCTGATCCTGCGCAAGCCGAATCCGCGCAGGGGCTTTTTCTTCTCCGGGTTCAACATTTTCCTGAACGGATCGCGCAAATGGTATCTGTTCTTTGCCGGAATCCTGGTCCGGCGGGCGATCATCATGGTTCCGCTGTTCCTGATTGTGCTCGGGCTGAATTTGTTCTTTTTCGAGAAGGTGCCGACGCAGTTCCTGCCGCCGGAGGACAAGGGCGCGCTGCTCTGCGACATTCAGCTGCCTCCCGGCGCGACGCTGCACCGCACCGACGAGACCATGAACGAATTTTACGAAAAGGTCAGGAAGATCGACGGCGTGAAGGATCTGATCATGGTCAGCGGCTTTTCGTTCCTGAGCGGACAAAGTGAGAACGTCGGACTCGGCATCGTGACGCTGAAGGACTGGAGCGAGCGCAAGACGCGCGATCTCCAGATCGACCGGATCCGCGACAAGGTCAATGCGGCCGGGCTGAGCATTCCGACCGCGCTCATCAACGTCTTCCAGCCGCCGGCGATCATGGGGCTCGGCGCGACGGGCGGCGTGACCTTCATGCTGCAGGTGACGGGCAACCAGACTCCGCAGGAGCTCGAGCAGGCGCTCTACCGGATGCTCGGAATCCTGAACGACAAGAAACAGTCGCCGCAGGTCGCCTATGCGTTCAGCTCGTTCGAAGCGAGTTCACCGCAGCTGTTCCTCGATCTCGACCGCGCCAAGGCCGAGGCGATGGGGATTCCGGTCAACCGGATCTTCACGGCGCTGCAGAGCAAGCTTGCGTCGTACTACATCAATGACTTCAACATCTACGGATACAGCTTCAAGGTCAAGATGCAGTCCGAGCCGGACGAGCGCTCGAGCCTGATCGACATCGACCAGATCATGGTCCAGAACAACGCCGGGCAGATGGTCCCGGTGTCGGCGGTCGCGACGCTGCGGCCGATCGTCGGCCCGCGCCAGATCGAACGCTTCAACCAGTCGATGGCGGCGAAGATCAACGTGCAGGCGATGGAGGGGTCGAGCAGCGGCGAAGTCATGAACCTGATCCAGAAGATCATGGAGGAGGACGAGTTTTTCCGCAAGGACTACAAGATCAGCTGGGTCGATATGAGCTACCAGGAACGCGGCAACGAGGGTAAGATCGTCGGGCTCATGCTGCTGGCCCTGGTCTTCGGCTACCTCTTCCTGGTCGGCCAGTACGAATCGTGGAGCATCCCGATTCCGGTGATTGCGTCGGTGGCGGTCGCCACGCTCGGCGGTCTGATGGGCATCTACTATTCGCCGGCGATCCCGAACGGCTTCTGGGGACTTTATTATTCGGATCTCGCGCTCAGCATCTACGCGCAGCTCGGCCTCATCATGCTGGTCGGACTTGCGAGCAAGAACGCGATCCTGATGGTCGAGTTCTCGAAGGAGGAGCGGGCGCGCGGCAGATCGGTCTTCGAGGCCGCGCTCGCCGGCGCGTCGCAGCGTTACCGCGCCGTGCTGATGACGGCGTGGAGCTTCGTGATCGGCGTTTTCCCGATGGTGATCGCCGGCGGGGCCGGCGCCGGCAGCCGCCGCGCCATCGGCGTGACGACCTTCTGGGGCATGGTGCTGGCCACCCTGATCGGCATCGTCTTCATTCCGGGGCTCTACAGCTTTTTCCAGCGGATCCGCGAATGGGTCAAGCGCGGTAAGAACTGCGTGTAGTTTTCCTGCGGAGATTCAAGCGCCGTTTCCCCTCGATATGAGGCGGGAACGGCGTTTTTTCATCTGTTTTCCGCATTTTTTCCTGTTCGGATGCTTGCATTTTTAAAACGTTTGAACCATAATATAATAGATCGTGTGGAAAATGTGGAACGGAGGTGACCATGATTCGACTGGCGATGCTCGGGGCGCTGCTGTTTCCTCTGCTGGCCCCGGCGGCTTTGACGGTGGAGAACGGCGCGGACAACCGGCTGAAGATCAAAGAGGACGGCGTCGAACTGTTTCTGAAGGACGACATCGTTCTGATGGATGCGGCCTGGAAGGGGCTCGTTTCCCCGATGTCCGGCAAACCGGTGGCGGAGCAGTCGGACGGCGCGGCGGTGACGAGCTGGAAGAGTGAAAAGGGGACGGTGATCCGCCGCGTGACCGCGTCGCCGGAAAAGGTCAGCGTCGTTTGGGAATATGAGTTCGCGCCGGACATTCCGGGCGGCCGCTATATCGAACTGACCATGATCGGCATCGCGGATAATTTCGTGCTGCCCGAAACCGCGGGCAGCGGAAATGCGCTCGGTTCGTCGAAGAGCGGTTTTACGGTTGCGACGAAGAAGACGCCGGAGCTCGTGCTGAATTTCAAAGGTTCCCCGTCTGCCTGGGCGCTGCAGGACCATCGCGGCACCGCATGGCTCAGAAACCTGCGCCTCTGGCATTTCCGCGACTACACGCCGAAAGGCGTCCGGGGAAAAGCCTGCCTGACCATCGGCGGAACCCGGGCCGATATCGCCGATGCCGATGACACCGGCGCCGGGACCGAATACGACAACGTCAGGCTTGCGCTGCCGCTTCAGGTGACCGACCGGAGTCTGCCTGCCGTGGTGACCGTCGATCCGGCCGAAGTGATCCGGAAATACGACGGCGCCATGTTCGGGCTGAATTACGACTGGCCCGGCATGGCCCGGGTGAATCCGTACACGGAGGCCGCGAAACCCGGAACGCCGTTCGACGGGAATTACCGGAAGGAGCTTGCCGGTGTTCCGCTGCCGCTGAACCGTGCCGCCGGCTCCGATTCGCAGTTTTTCCAATGGAAAAAGACGCTCGGCCCCTTCGAGGGACGCGCTCCGCACAAGACGATCGGCTGGGGAGCGGAAGTTCCGCAGAAGTACGGACTGCTCGAGTGGATCGCCTCGACGCGGCGGCTCGACCCGGCGGCTCAATTCGTCTGGGTCGTCAACATGGTGCGCGAGACGCCGGAGGATGCGCGCGACCTCGCTGAATTCCTGACCGGCGGCCCCGATACCGTCTGGGGAAGGAAACGGATCGGGCTCGGCTTCCGGGAACCGGTCGCACCCGTTATCTGGGAGCTCGGCAATGAGCTCGATTACAGCGCCAACAGCCTGTATACCGGGGAGCATTACAGCGCGGAGTGCAAAAAATTCATCGCGGCGATCCGCAGCGTGATTCCGGATGCGAAGTTCGCGGCGCACGCGGTCACCGCGCCGTGGAACGAACGGTCGGAGGGGAAGTGGCCCGAATTCAACCGCATCGTGCTGCGGGAGCTCGGGCCGGAGCTCAGCTACATTTCGTTCCACCCCTACTATCGCGGCATGCCGCCTTCGGCCATCGCTCCGTATATCGAGAGCCTGCGGCAGGATATTGCGGCCTGCCCGAATCCGAAGATCCGGATTTTCATCTCCGAACACGGGAAATGGCCGCCGGGAAGCGAGCCGAACTGGAAACGGAACTGGTATCAGACCCATGCGCTGATCGGTTGTCTCGACACGGCCGAATGGATCATCTACTGCCTGTCGCGCCCGGAGATCGCGGCGATGACCTATCACAATATGTCGGCCGGTCCGTGGGGGCTGATCTATAAAGATGAGAAGGGGCGGTATTTCGGCACGGGCATCACCGATCTGTTCCGGCTGCTGGGAAAGGTTCCTTACGGCTCCGAAGTGGTCGCTTCCGGCGTGACCGGCGAGTACACGGCTTTCAACGCCGACCAGAGTTACAGCGCCGCCGCGATGAAGTCCGCCGACGGGGAGACGCTTTATCTGCTGCTGAACAACATGCTGCCGACGACGGAACGTCCGACGGAATTCAGGATTTCCGGCGGAAGCTGGAAATTGAAGTCCGCGGAGGCGTTGTCGGCTCCGAACCTTCACAGCCACAACAGCGCGGAGGAGCGTCCGATTGCGATTGCTCCGTTGAAGGTCGAGACCGGCGTTCCGCTTTCGAAGCTGACCATCCCGGCGAAGAGCCTGGTGTTGTTGACGTTGACGAAATGAGAAAAATCCCTGAAAACAGGCGTCGGCTCTTGCTTTTTTAAGCCGTTTGCATATAATAATTAATAAGTGAAGCAGAGACAGATGCCTGATTGTCCGGTTGAAAAACGCGGCAGGTGCTGCGCAGCAGGTGCGAATGCAGCAGCAGCCGGAAACCGGAAATGCAGGAATGCAAACACTGCTTGGATTTGTGGAAAAAAACAACAACCGTTTAAGCAGGAGGGAATTGGAGGGATCACATCTGGCATCGGCTGCATAACATACTAATTATTATGGGACGGAGGTTATCATGCGCATAAAAAATTTTACCTTGATTGAGCTTCTGGTGGTGATCGCGATCATCGCGATTCTGGCATCGATGCTGCTGCCCGCATTGAATCAGGCGCGGAACCGGGCGAAGGAGATCAAATGCACGAGCAATCTCAAGCAGGTTGCGACCTATATGATCATGTATGTGGACCAGAACCGGGTGGTTCCGGCGCGCAACGGCAATTTCGGTGCGTACAGCGGAAAATGGCAGGATACGCTGATGGCCTATTATTCCCCGAATACGAAGCTGACGGACTGGTGTTTCACCGAAACGAAGTTCGGGAAGAAATTTCCGAAGGGACCGTTCGGCTGTCCGCTTTCGACCGGCGACGACAATACGGTCGAGACGACCAATTACGGCATCAACGGCTATATGGCGACCGATAACGGCGGGAACGGCGATACGCCGGTTGCAAATGTGAAGATCCGCAACTTCAACAAGGTCCGCCAGCCTTCTGCCAGGGGGCTGATTTTCGACATCAGCGTCAAGAACAGCAGTTGGCCGGACATGGTCGCCTGGGACCGGGGCGGCATGATGAAGGGGGCCGGCGCCACCTGGCGGCATCTGAACAACGCCGGAGCCAACTTCGCCTTTGTGGACGGTCATGTCGACGGGAAGGACTACCGGGCCATCGGCACCGACGGCGGCAATGACGTCCTCTGGGGCAAGGACGAGTAGCGGTTCGGAACGGGAGAGGTTTCATGCCGGGAGTTCGGTCTCCCGGTATTTTTTTTTGCATGTTCTTCGGGCCGGGCGGTACAGCAATTGTCTCCGGCAGGGCGTCGGAAGCAGGACACGGGATGTTGAATCGAGCAGAAAACGGGACAAAATTGTCCTGTTTCTGCATTTTTCCATCTTCACGCCTTGGAATCCGTTTCCGATTCTGCCATAATATAGAGTGAAGGAAATAACGAACCCGAACGGATGGAGCCGGAGCCATGCATGCCCAGAAACGAGTCGCCGATGAATTGCTCAGACGGATCGCCGTGGCGCAGTACGCGGTCGGCGGCAGGCTGCCGACCGAAAATGAGCTGACCGGCGAATTCGGCGTGTCGCGCGGAACCGTCCGCCGCGCATTCCGGCGCCTGATCGAGAGCGGTGTGGTGGAGCACCGGCACGGCGTCGGCTGTATCGTCCGCCGCTGCGATGCGAACCGCGAAACGGAGCCGAAATCGGTCATGTTCCTCTACCCGGAGGTCATGCTGCTGAATTCCCAGACCATAGAAGGCATGCAGCGCAGCGCGTTTGCACAGGGGGCGGAGTTCGGCATGATGGCGATCACGCCGGATCCGGAGGCGGTTCGCGGCACGGTCGTCCGGCTGAAGCGGAACCGGACGAGCGGCGTCGTCTTCATCCCGTTCATCCGCCACGATTTTCACGGCCTCAACAATCGCCTGCTCGATCTGTTCGAGGAGTATGACCTGCGCTGTGTCGTGATCGATACGCCGGTGATCCGCCGCAACGCGATCCGCGGCGACTTTGTCGGACAGGATGACTACAACGCGATGCGGCTGCTCGTAAAGACGCTGGCCCGCAATGGATTCCGCCGTTTTGCGAGTATCCGCGTCTTTCCGGAGGTCTACTCCTCGAGCCGCCGTTTCTGCGGCACGGTCGACGGTCTTGAGGAGGCCGGGCTGCCGGTTTACGGGGAATTGCACCGCGTGAGCGAGGACGGTCCGCTGCCGGAGCAGGGCAGGCGGCAGCTGCGGGAGATTCTGAACCGGCCGGAGACGCCCGACGTGATCCTCTGCGGCTACGACCTGATTGCGATGAATGTGCTTGATGAGCTCAAGAAGCTCGGGCGGCGGGTGCCTGACGAGATATCCGTCGCCGGCTTCGGGGACACCGACTACTACTCGACGCTGTTCGAATTGACTTCCGTGCGCCAGCCGATGGCGGAAATCGGCCGCCGCGCGGTCGAAATTCTGCTGGGGCGGCGCCGGGCGGTCTGTCAGGAGTTCCTGCCCTGCGAACCGGTGCTGCGCCGGAGCTGCCGCACTCCGGGCGGCATCGGAGGCTGAACGGCGGGAGGCGGATTGGGGATTTCTAACTTCAACGATAAGGATGGAGATGATGAAAAAAAGATTCACTTTGATTGAGCTCCTGGTCGTGATCGCGATCATCGCGATTCTCGCTGCGATGCTGCTGCCGGCGCTGAATCAGGCGCGTGAACGCGGCCGCATGGCGACCTGCCAGAGCAATATGAAGCAGATCGGCACGGCTTCCGCGCTTTACTGCAATGATTACAACGGCTATATTCTGGCCGCCCGTTTCTGGACCGGCTGGGGGGATATGGGCGGCATGTGGTGGAACGACATCTGGTGCTACAACATGAACGGGCTCAAGTATACGCCGTTCGCACCGGGGGTCAGGTCGGTCTGGGCCTGTCCGACGCTCGGGCCGGCCAATGACCTCATCGGCACTTACAACCGGGTGTCGAATCGCGACTGGCCGTGGAAGGGAACCGGCAAATGGTACCGGATCGAAGGGGTCCCGAACGCTTCGAAGGTCGTCTTTCTGGTCGAAGGCGCGACCGAAACCGGCGTCGACATGCAGATGACCGGCGGCGCGTATCCGCTCCGCCTCGACGGCAGCCGCGTCGAGTATCTTGCCCGGATGTCGTTCCCGCACAACAACCGCATGGGCATTTCGTATCTGGACGGCCATGTCGCGTCGGCCGGTACGGCGGAGATCGACGAGAACACCTTCGAGGCTCCGGAACGGTTCTGTTCGTGGTGGTGATTTTCTCCGCCTCCGTTTCTTGCACGCAAAGACAGGATTGTATCGGAATGAAACTGTTCACCCTTGTTTTCGCGGCGCTGGCCGCGCTGCTGTCCGTCCCCGCTCCGGCGGCGGAGCTTATGAAACTCGACATCGATTTCGGGCATCCCGCCTGGCGCGGGGTCGTGACGCCGCTCTGGGGCGGCCTTCCGGAAGTCGAACGGAACGGAAACACCGCCGCGCTCGCCTTCGGGCCCGGTTCGTTCTGCGGGACGCCGCTGATTCCGTGCCCGCCGGGCAGCGTCGTCGAAATCGCCTTCGACGCCTCCGCCACCGCGATTGCGCCGGGCGGCGAGGCGTGGCGGACCGCCGCGGTTCAGCTCGGGCTGTTCGACGGCACGGCCGAGCAGAGCCACCTCGACCTCTTCAACACCGGCCGGGCGACGCCGTTCCGGCGGTACGAGAGCCGCACGCCGGTGTCGGGAAACGGGTTCCGGCTCTGCTTCGGGAATTACGGCAGGAGCGGGACGTTCCGCATCGCGAACCTCTCGATCCGGATCATGGTTCCGGGGCGGAACGTCGAGCGCGACGGCTCGTTTTCGGGCATGTTCGGCATCAACGACTGGTTTGTGCAGAAGGGCGGCGTCGACTGGGACGGCCTCGGCCTCGGCAGCTTTGAACATGCGAAGGTCGTGAAAAATGCATTCCCCGGGGCGGGATCGACGCTCGAACTCGACGGCGGCGCGACCGTCGTCAGCCGGCAGTTTCCGTATAGCGGCGAGGGGCTTGTCGTCGGCGGCTGGTTCAGACAGGCGGGCATCGCGCGCCCGGAGGACGGCAGGCCGTGGGCCCATGCGGGGATTCAGCTGGTTTTCTTCGACCGGGACGACAACGTGATCGGGCACGACGACGTAACCCGGCAGCTGCTGCCGGGCGACCGCCCCTGGGGATACCATGTGATTGAAATCAGTCCCGGCGGACTCTCTCCGAAGGTCAAATCCGTTGCGCTCTATCTGCGCATCTGGGGCGGCACGGCCGGCAAAGCCTGGTTTGACGAACTCGCCGTCGTGAAGCAGGGCGAGGGACAGGCGCGGAATTACGATTCGTCGAAGGGCGTGATCGCGGTCGGGCCCGCGGGGGAGGAGGCCGCGGAGCTGGTCCGGGTCTGGAACGGCGTCGACCTCTCGTACTGCAGCCAGATCGACCTGCCGCAGGTGCGGACCGCGCTCCGGCGGCTGAAGGAGGAGGGCGGACTCGAATACCTGCGCACCCGGGAGTTCTTCAACGGGCCGTTCCCGGTCAAATCGATCGATGCGGCCGGAAATATGACATACGACTTTTCCACGGTGGACAAATATCTCGACTATCCGGTGAAGGAGCTCGGGCTCAAACTGGTGCCGACCATCGAAACTGTTCCGCCGCAGCTCCGGCGCGACAGCGGCGGCCATGTGCCGAAGGATTTCGCGCTCTGGGGCAGGGCGGTCAAAGCGCTGGTCCGCCACTGGATCGGCCGCTACGGCAGGGAGGAGGTGTCGCAATGGGTCTTCGAGTGCTGGAACGAGCCGGGTTCGGACTTCTTCCGCGGCACTGATGAGGAGTTCTGCCGCCTTTTCGTCGCCTACCTCGAGGCGCTGACCGGAGTTGAGAAGGAGTGCGGCATAAAGCTGCGGATCGGCACGCCGTCCGGCGCGATGAACAACCTGCTGTCGCGGGCGATGGAGGCGGCCCGCCGGGCCGGGCTCGACGGCGCGGTGACCGATGCGAGCACCCATATCTACGGCGGCTTCGCGGGGGCGATGGAGCTTTACCGCATCGGCATCGAAGATGTCCGCAAGCGCATGGAGCCGTTTCCTGCCGGGCGCGGCGTGCCGGTTCACGTGACCGAATTCAACGGCTCCGCCATGGGAAGCCGCCACTTCGACACCCAGACCGGGGCGGCGTTCGTGGTCAAGGCGAACCGCCTGATGGCCGACGAAGGGGTGCTGCGCACCTATTTCTACTGCGCGATCGACCACCCGTATCTGAATCTCGAACACCACTATTCGACCGACCTCGGTTACATGACCCATTACGATGCGGTGCCGAAGCCGTCGTTCAACGCACTGGTTCTGCTGAACCGGCTTGAAGGGAAGCGGCTGCCGGTCAAAGCTTCGAGCGAACCGTTCGACGCGATGGCGGCCGTCGCCGGGGACGGGACGATGCGGATTGTCGTGACGACGTTCAGCGAGGAGGAGCTCGGCGCCGCGAAACCGGTTCCGGTCACGCTCGAGATCGACTGGGCGGGGAGGCCGGAGAAACTCGGCCGGGCCGAACTCGTCCGCATCGATTCCGCGCACGCCAACAGCTATGCGGCCTTTGAAAAGGCCGGCAAGCCTTCTTACCGGGAGAATCCCGATACCGCCGCATACCGCGAGGCCGCGAAGCTGGTTCCGGAGGCGCTTCAGGCATACCGTTTCGAGAACGGCAAGCTCATTATTCCGCTCGTGCTGGAGCTGAACAGTGTTGCGGCTGTGACGGTGAAATGAATATGCCTTTCCCCGGCGGCGCCGGAATCGGATCCATCCTGCCGTCTCCGGCCGCCTGCCGTACATGGCGGAGACGGCTTATTCCGTCTTCTGGTAGACCCTTACGTAGTCGACCAGATATTCCGCGGGAAGGGCCGACCGGTCGACTTTGCCGCCCAGCATGCCGCCGACGGCGAGATTCAGCAGCAGAAAATGGGGAACCCGGAATGCGTTGTATGCCTCGCTGCCGCATTGTTCGATCGGGATGCTCAGGAATACCCGGTCATCGACGAAGAAATCGATTTTATCCCTGTTCCAGTCGATCCCGTAAAGATGGAACCCGTCGGTCAGCTCCGGCCGGTCGGCGTATTTCCCGTTTTTCTGGCGATACTTTCCTTCGGGACTCTGCCAGTGCAAAGCTCCCTGCATCCAGCTTTTTTCGTGCGGATTTCGGCCCACATATTCGACGATGTCGATCTCTCCGTTGTCCGGCCAGTTCCGCCGTTTCTCCGGGTCGGCGCCGATGGTCCAGAAGGCCGGCCACAGGCCGGCGCCCTTCGGCATTCTGGCCCGCATGACAATCCGCCCGTATTTGAATTCGGCCCTGCCGTTCGAGACGATTCCGGCGGACGTGATTTCGATGAACCGGCGGTTCTCCTTCCAGTTCTCCGAGCCCTCCCTGTAATTCGGGTTCGGTTTTTTCTCCTTTTCCAGACGGGCCACGATATGGAGCATGCCGTCCTTCACGAAGATATTCTCCGGAGAATTCGTGTACCATTGTTCCTCTTTGTTGCGGAGGAAGCCCTGGTACTCATATCTCCAGTTCGCCGGATTCGGCGCGCCGTCGATATCGAATTCGTCCGACCATACCAGTTTCCAGCCGGGTCCGGCGGGCTCGGGGGAGACTTCTCCGGCCGGCAGCGTCAGGGCGGCGGCGACTCCGATTGCCGCCAGTGCAAAAATCGTTGTCTTCATGGAATTCCTTTCTGCTTTCCTTATTGCCTGCGGGTCACTGGTTGTCCGGATACGGATGCCAGCCCCAGAAATAGTGGCTGCCGCCGGCTCCCCAGGCGGGGTCGCCGTTCACGCCGTTGCCGGGAATCCGGCCGAAATGGATGAGTTTGCAATGTCCGTCGAGATATGCGGTATTGGCGGAATTCATATGCCGGACGTCGATGTCCGAACGGTTCGAAACGAAGAACCCTTTGTCGCTGTTGTTGTTTTTGCCGAGTCCGTCGGTGATCAGCAGCCGCATCGAAGGCTTTTTCACTTTGTCGTAGACGCGCGACGCATCGTAACCGACGCCCCATACGGAGGATGCGATGTTTGACCCGACATAGTGGTTCATCCCGTAGTTGTTGCGGTCCTGAAACGCGGCTGAACTGCTGATCCTCCGGGTGACGGGACAGCCGAAAACGCCGTAAGCCCGATAGCCGTTGGCCGGATCGCCCCCGATCGCCTGAATGTGCAGCTTCTGATTGCCGGTGGGATCGGCGGAAGTCGCCGCCCGCGCCTGGCCCGGATACAGATAGAGACGGTGCAGCACGGACTGCCAGCGGATGTATCCGTCCGACGCGAGCGCGCCGGAGGCGACCCCCATTTTGTAGTCGCTGTTGTACTGGACGCAGGTCATGGCCAGTTGCCGGAGGTTGCCCATGCAGGAGGTCTGATGACTCCGGGCCCGCGCCTGATTCAACGCGGGCAGCAGCATCGAGGCGAGAATGGCGATGATGGCGATCACGATCAGCAGCTCGATCAAGGTGAATCTTTTCTTCATGGTTTCTCCTGTTATGACGGTTGGGAAGAGGTCTGCTTCGAACGGCCGGGCGCTGCATCCGGCGGGCCCGGGGAACGGTTCCGGACGGTGGAGTCGTTGATTACCAGCCGGGTTCCGACCGGCCTGCTGAAGTCGACCGGCCCGGACTCCGTGCCGGTCAGTTGTGCAAGCAGGCCGTCCACTGCCATTTGCGATATTTCGTCGCTCGGTTCGACGATGCAGCTTACCGGCGGCTGCATGAATTCGATCAGCGGAATCTGGTCGAACGTGGCGATTGCGAGGTCGGTGCGGATCCGCCGCCCGGAGTCGGCGGCCGCCTTGAACACGGCCGGAATGTCGGAGGAGCTCTGAACGATCACGCCGTCGATGTCGGGGCGGTTGCGGAACAGGGCGCGGCTGTGTTCATAAATATAGCAGAGATGCCGTTCCGCATCGAAAGGCACGACGATCCAGCCGTCCGGGTCGAGGGCGACTCCGGAATTTTCCGCGGCCTCGGCATAAAGTGTGCTCCGGACCGACATCGCCGTGGCCTCCTCGCAGTAACTGCTGCCGTCGGTGATGACGCCGAAGCGCCGCCACCCTTCGGCGGCGAGATGGCGGAACAGTTCGCCGACCGCGCTCCGGTAATCGACCCGGATCATATGCGCCGGACACTCTTCTGGCATGTCCCATCCGCGAAGCACATACGGAATTCCGGCGCGGATGGCCGGTTCGTAGAATTCACGGGTGTAATGGTTGTATTCCAGGCAGATGCAGCCGTCGAACAGCCCCTGCCGGACCCAGTTGACCACCTGCCGTTCCCGGTTCGGGCTGAGCATGGTCTCAAATGCGAACACATTGTAATTGCGGGCTTCGAGCAGGTGGGTGATCCTGCGGATGTATTCGTTGTAGAACGGAGTCAGGCCGTTGGCGGTGACTGCGATATTCCGGGTGCGCCCCTTCACCAGCGCCTGCGCCTGCATGTTCGGTATGTATCCGAGCTTTTCGGCGATGCTCTGGATCAGCTGGCGCGTCCGGGGCGAAACCCGGTGGTACTGCCTGGAGTTGAGCACCAGGGAAACCGTGGCTTCACTTTTCCCGGAAAGCTCCGCAACCTGTTTCAACGTAACGTTATTCATCTGTCGCCTTCAGGAATCGCATGGATTTAGTTAAACGCTTGACATTAATATTATGACGAATTTTTCGCTTAAAGTCAAGAGCGGATTGTTTTTTATTCCGGAATTTTGCGTGACGGCGGGTTTCCCCCGGCGCCGGCTTCGGTCTGGCGGACGCGGAAGCCGGCCGGTTGTCGGGAGCCGAAGATGAAATTCGTTCTATTTGTAAGTCTAATTGCGGTATCATATCGCATATTTTCGGTTTGTTTTCCCGCCGAATTTCTGTTTTTTTGTCACTTTTTTTGGTTTATCTATTGACAAATCAGGTTGTTTTGGGTATAATTATAATTGTAAGACAAATAAAACCGAAAACAGGGAGTGTGATATCGTGTCGGAATCCATGAGCACCGTGCTTGCCGACCGCCTGCTGCAGACGGCGATCGAAAGCAATATGAAGATCGGCGACAAGCTGCCGGGGGAGGTCGAGCTTGCGGACCGGTTCCACGTGAGCCGCGTGTCGATCCGCGAGGCGATCAACGGGTTGAAGTTTCTCGGCATGCTTGACGCCGCGCCGCGCCGCGGAACGACGATCGCGGCGCTCGACTACCGGCGGCTGGTCAAGTATCTCGGGTTCCAGATGGCGTTTTCGAGCCTTTCCGAAGAGGAACTGTTCGATGCGCGTCTCGCGCTCGAGATCGGCATGCTCGATTTGGTCGGGCAGCGCATGACCGATGAGGATTACCGGGAGCTCCTCGAACTGGCCGACGCGTGCCGCCGGGAGTCCGACGAACCGAAGGCGGTCGCCGATTCGATCGAGGCGGATATGCGCTTTCACCAGCGGCTGCTCGAAATCTCCGGCAACAGCATGCTTCAGGCGTTTGTGAAGCTGATCGAAAGCTTCTTTCACCGGCAGAACGCGCACCCCGGCAACCGGCAGGACCAGGCCAGCGCGGCCGAGGTTCACCGCATGATCGTCGAAGCGCTGCACGATCGCAACATCGAGCTGGCGCGCGGCCTGATGCAGAAGCATCTCGCCCGGCACCGGAAGGATTGATCCCGGGCTTTTTTTCCTGAAAAAAACAGATCGTTCGGGCCCCGGATCGGGCGGGGCAGGTCTCCTCTTGTCTCGAAACAGATTAACGTGAAGGAATTTCCATGAAAAGAACACCGGCAGTCGCAGCGATGCTCACCCTTCTTCTCTCCGCCGTCTGCGGGGCGGAGCCGGAGCTCTGTTTTTCGTTCGAAGATGAAGCGCTTCCCGGCGTCGCGGGCAAAGCGGCGGATGCGGCGGGACAGGTTCGGGAACTCGTCCCGGAGAAGGCAGGTTTTCCGGGCGGAAAGGATTTCACCGTCTCCTGTTTCATCCGTCCCTCGGCGAAATCGGGATACCAGATCGTGCTTTCGCAGGCCGGAATGAACCCGGCGGACCGGCTCTGGTGGATCGGCTACTCCCCCTCTCTCCGCCGCTTCGACTTCCTCGTCCGCGACGCGGACGGCAAGGGGCAGTCGCAGGTGTTCAGCCGGTCAGTCGACTCCTCCTCCGGATGGATTCATGTCGCGGCGGCCTGCCGGGACGGCAAGCTGGCGATCCGTGCGACCGGCCTCGAGAAAGCGCAGCTTGACACCGGTTCGGCTGCGGTGGAGAACCGCGGCGTCCGCCGCGGCGCCATGCCGCTGCTGCTCGGCGGGCGGCGCGGGGAACAGCCGCGCGGCTGTTTCGACGGGGCGGTCGATGAACTTACGCTCTGGAGCCGCGGCCTCTCCGACCGCGAACTCGATGTGCTCTTCCGGCTCGGCAAGTCAGGGAAGAGGTTTTCGGAGAAGGAGTTCGATGCTTTGCTGGCGCAGTCGGAGTTCAAACCGGTCGAACCGGAACACCCGGTATTCGGCGTTTTTCCGGAGAAACAGCACTCGGCGAAGCCGGGAACCATTCCGGCCGGGGAGTGCTGTCTCTTCCCGGAACAGCTTGCCAATGGAGATTTTACGGTGGAACTTGCGCTGACCATGAACGACCCCGCATCGTGCCGCTGGCTCTTCGAGCTCGGCGCGGACGGCTTCCGCTTCGACGGCGCGAAGAAGCTGCTGGTCAATGCCGGAAATCACGGCGCTGCCGACTTCCGCAACCGCCCGCTCGGCCATCGGTTTGAGCAGGCGCCGCGGCAGCTCCGCCTCGGCTTGGCTCGACGCGGCGCCGGTCTGGCTGTTTCACTCGACGGGAAGGAGGTCTGGAACGGCACCTTCAGCCGCGACACGGTCGGCGAGCTTGCGCTGAATGTCGAGTCGGGTTCCGTGACCGTCGACGGTTTTTCCGTCCGCGGCGCGTTGCTGAAGCGCGACATTGTGCCGGTGTTTCCGGAAGGAGAAGCCGGCAGCAGATTCTACCGGATTCCGGCGCTGGCCGCCGGGAAGGACGGTACGCTTCACGCCTTCGCCGAGGCGCGCCGCACGAGTCTCGGCGATGTCGGCGAGATCGACATCGCCTACCGCCGTTCGGCCGACGGCGGAAAAAGCTGGGAGCCGGTCCGCTTCCTGACCCGCAGACACGACCAGGGATTTTCAAGTAACAATCCGTCTCCGGCGATCGACCCGGTTTCAGGCAGGCTCCATCTTTTCTACGTCGAGGTTCCGGCGAAAAAATGGGGACAGCACGACTATCGCGTACTCCATACCGTGAGCGGCGACGGCGGAGGGAACTGGTCGGAGCCGGTCGATATCGCCCCGATGCTGCCGAAGGAGTGGGGCGTCTTTCTGCCCGCTCCGGGACACTCGCTTGTGCTGAAGCATGGAAAATATGCCGGCCGCATCGTCGTTCCCGGCTGGTGCAACCGGCCGGACAAGGGAACGAACTTTTATCAGTCGACGCTGATCCTGAGCGATGACGGCGGCAGGAGCTTCCGGGCCGGCGGTGTCGCGATGGAGAAGTCCGACGAGTGCATGCTCGCTGAACTGCCGGACGGCGCGCTCGTGATGGCGATCCGCCCGACCGCCAGTCACCGCGAGGTCCGCTTCTTCGCCGTGAGCAGAGACGGCGGCGAGAGCTTCGAACCGGCTTGCGCAGACCCTGCGCTGCGGGCGGTGGTCTGCCAGAATTCGATCCTGGCCGGGAGCGACGGCTCCCTGAACTACCTGTATCCGGCCGGCGGCAGCTATGCGCCGGATGCCATGTGCCGCCGCGCCGCGCTGACGCTGCGGCGCAAATCGCCCGTCGCGAAGGAGTGGAGCGCCCCGCAGCCGGTCTATCTCGGCCGCAGCGGCTACTCCGATCTCGCCGAGCTGCCGGACGGTTCGCTCGGCATCCTGTTCGAGGGCGGGCGGAAGAGCGACATGGGCGGCATCGGATTTGTCCGCATGCCGAAGGGAGGTTTCTGAAAATGGGATTCAACTGGCTTGATTACCTGGTTTTGTTCGTCTATCTCGCCGGACTCATGCTGGTGGCGACGAAGTTCCTGCACGAACAGCACAACTCGAAGGAGTTCTTCGTGGCCGGAAACTCGATCCCGTGGTGGGGGGCGGGCATGTCGATCCTCGCCACACTGGTCAGCACGGTCAGCATCCTCGGCGGTCCGGCCGACTTCTTCCGTTACGGTTTCGAGGGGTTCGGAATCTGGTATCTGGCGACGTTTCTGGCGGCTCCGGTCATCATCTTCGTCTTTATCCGTTTCTTCCTGAATCTCGGGATCGTCTCGGCGTATGAGTATCTCGAAAAACGTTTTTCGCTCGGCATCCGGCTGATCGGCAGCAGTTTCTTCCTGCTGATGCGGGCGCTCTACATCGGCGTGGTGATCTATGCGTCGGCCATCGCGCTCGGACCGTTCACCGGGATTCCGGTCATGTGGCTCATGGTGATCGTCGGCGTCTGCTCGGCGCTTTACGCGGTGACCGGCGGCATCAAGGCGGTGATCTGGACCGACGTGATCCAGCTTGTCGTGGTCTATCTCGGCATCGCCTATCTGCTGGCCATGGTGTTCAACCGGATTGAGGGGGGATTCCCCGAGATGTGGCGGATCGCTACGGAACGCGGACACGACTTCTCCTATCTGAAGTCGGCGGAGAACTGGGGATTGTCGCCTTTTGTTCCGAATGCGTTTTTCCTGCTGCTTGTCGGCATGTTCTTCAATGCGCTGGCCCAGAAGGGAACCGACCAGATGACCGTGCAGCGTTACCTTTCGACCCGGAACGCCCGCGAGAGCGCGAAAGCGCTGCTGGTCGATGTCTTCGGCGCGATTCCGATCGGATTTCTGATGATGGCGGTCGGTCTCGGGCTCTTCGCCTGGTATCATACGACCGGCGGACTCGAACACCTCGCCGAAAACAACTACAACGGCCTGCTGCCGGAGTTTGTCGCGCGCGAGTTTCCGCACGGTTTCGCGGGGCTGTTCGCGGCGGCGTTGATGGCTGCGGTGATTTCGACGGTCGACTCCGGCATGAACTGTCTGGCGACGGTGACCATGACCGACTTCCAGCTGCGTTTTCGCAAAAGCCCGCTCAGCGACGCCGGGTCGATCTTCTATGCGCGGCTCTGGACCGTCGTCTGGGCGGCGCTCTGCATCGGGCTGGCCTTCTTCATCTATGTTTCGGCCTACGACAATATCGCGCGGGTGTCCGGGCAGGTGATCGGGCTTTTTTCGGGTTCGATCCTCGGAATCTTTCTGCTCGGCATGCTTGTGCCGCGCGTGAACGCCCCCGGCGCCGGCATCGGCGCGGTCGCGGGCGGCGCGGTTGCGATCTGGGCGAACTACTTCTGGGTCAGGCAGGCTCCGGACGGGAACATCCTGCATGTCTGCTATATGGTTCCGATCACGCTCGGCGTGCTGACTACGCTCGGCGTCGGAGTCCTGACGAGCTTCTGTTTCGCGCCGCCGCGCCGCGAGCAGCTCCGGGGACTGAATATCTGGCATCTGACCGAACGCGAACGCAATCTCACCGACAGAAAGGCCGAACAATGAAAAACGTATTTCTCACCACCGCCGTTTTCACCCTGTCGCTGGCGTTGACCGGCGCCGAAGTCCGGCTGCTCGCGGACCGCTCCGATCCGGGGCCGGTGACCGGGATCGCCGTTCAGGAAGGCCGCATCTTCGCCTCCGGCGGCCTCGGTGAGCCGCTGCAGGAGCTCGACGGAACCGGTGCGGTCAGGCGCGCCTGGGGACGGAAGTTCATTGCGGACAAGCACGGGCTGCGCAGCAGCGGCGGTTACCTCTACGCGACCGATATCGGCAATCATCAGGTGTTCAAAATGACGCCGGACGGCGAAGTCGTCATGACGCTCGGCGAGAAGGGCGTGCCGGGCTGCGACGAAACGCACTTCAACAAGCCGACCGACGTCGCAGTCGCTCCGGACGGCGACATCTACGTCACCGACGGCTACGGCAACCGCCGGGTGGCCTGCTTCGGGCCGGACGGCAGATTCAAATTCGCCTGGGGAAAAGAGGGCAGCGGCCCCGGTGAATTCAAAAATCCGCACAATATCGTGATCGGCTCCGACAACCGGGTTTATGTGGCCGACCGGGACAACCGCCGGCTGCAGATTTTCGACCGGAAGGGCGTGCTGCTCGAAATCCGCCCCGACGCGGGACAGCTGTTCGGGCTCGACACCGACGGAGAACGCCTTTTCCTGACGGTGGCGCGCCCGGAGTGGCACGGACTGGTCGTCACGGCGCTCGACGGAACCGTCCTCGCTTCCGTCGGCGGAAAGGGAAAGAAGGAGGGGGAATTCGACGTTCCCCACTCGGTCGCCTTCGACCGCGGGCGCAACTGCCTGTGGATCGGGGAGGTCAACAACCGCCGGCTTCAGAAAGTTCAACTTCCGGAAACATCCAAATAATCAGGAGATTTCTTATGAAAAGGCATTTCACTCTGATCGAACTTCTGGTCGTGATCGCGATCATCGCGATTCTCGCTTCGATGCTGCTGCCGGCGCTCCAGCAGGCGCGGGCGCGGGCGCAGTCCACCACCTGCATCAACAATCTGAAAACCTTCGGGAATTTCACCGTGATTTACGCGGGTGACAACAACGACTGGCCGGTCCCGGTCGCGGTTCTGGAGGGCTCCGCGACGAAAGAGCGCTGGATGCACAACGAAGAGTTCATGAAACTGGTCACCGGCGACGTGTTCCGGGCGACCTACGAATACTGGCCCGAAAAGCTGCTCTGCCCGCTGGCGACCTTCGCGCTGCAGGTCGATACGGCGGCGAGCCACAAGGACGGGCGCGCGAACATTGCGCGTTCCTACGGGCGCAACAACGAGTTCGGGCCGGCGTGGAACAATCCGTCCGTGCGGAGCATCAAGCTCGGCTCGATCCGGAATCCGTCCGGCAAGCTCGACTTCATGGACGCGACCGGCTGGAACCCCGAGTACAGCCACGCGGTCAGTTCCTCGTACTACACCAAAAACGGCGAGGGCACGATCATGGGAGTGGCCTACCGCCACAGCCGCAAGGTCAATGCGTCGTTCTACGACGGCCACGTGCAGGGAGGGCTTGCGGAGAACGAGCTGATCACCTCCGGGAAGTCCGGGCGTCCGGGCAACCCGGCCTCCGACGATATTTATTACAAGCACTGGAATCTCCAGGTTGGAAAACAGTAAAGACAGGTGGAATGAAATGAAATTCAAGGGATTGGTCGTCGCGGCAAACACTCCGTTTCAGTCGGATCTGGAGCTTGATCTCGAGCGGATTCCGTCGCTGACGGATTATCTGGTCGGGCAGAAGCTGGCCGGGCTTTTCGTCTGCGGTTCGACCGGGGAGTGTTCCGGCATGACCGCGCCGGAGCGCAAAGCCGCGGCGGGAGCGTTCATCAAGGCGGCGGCGGGCAGGATTCCGGTCATCGTGCACGTCGGTTCGGACGGAGTGCGCGAGTCGCAGGAACTCGCCGCTCACGCCGAATCGGCCGGGGCCGACGCGATCGCTGCGGTGGCGCCGTACTACTTCCGGCCGGGCAGCGTTGCGGAGCTCGTCGATGCAATGGCGCAGATCAGCGAAGCGGCGCCGAAGCTGCCGTTTTATTTTTACCATATTCCGGCGCTGACCGGAGTCAATTTCCCGGTGCTCGACTTTCTGAAGGCGGCGGAGAAGCGGATTCCGATGCTGGCCGGAGTCAAGTTCACTTACGAGAACCTGATGGATTTTCAGCTGAGTCTGAACTATGATCCGGAACGTTTTCAGTTGCTGTTCGGGCGGGACGAGATTCTGCTGGCCGGGCTGGCGCTTGGTGCGGAGGGCGGCGTCGGCAGCACCTACAACTATGCGGCGCCGCTGTATCACCGGATGATCGCGGCGTTCAGGCAGGGGGATATGGAGACGGCGCGGAAGCTGCAGCTCCTGAGCCAGAAGCTCGTGCTTCTCCTGATGCGGTTCGGCGGCTCGGCCGGGAAGCAGATCATGGAGTTGATCGGCCAGCCGGTCGGGCCGGTGCGCCCGCCGACGCGGAACACGTTCGAGACGAACGCGGAGCTGGCCGCCGCATTGAGGGCGATCGGCGTTGCGCCGTACCTTGGCGGAGAGCTGGTGATCGGCGACCGCATCGGGGCCTGAAGTGCGGTATGCGCTGCGCGGCAACAGGGAATACAGGGCATTGCCGCCGCCGGAGGCCCGTGCGAATAGGGAAGCGGAACACAGGGGCAGGGGGAACGCATATATTGTAAATACGTGCACCCCTCGATGCGGTTTGGGGGAGGCGCGTCTCAGCCGGCCGGGGGGGAGGCCGGCCGGAGAGACGGCGGCGCCTTTGCCGCCTTTACGCGAGTACAGACGTGCGGCGTCCTTTACTGGAGGAGCATGCCGTTGTCGCGGTAATATTTGCGGAGGAATGTGTTTCTGATCCATTCCGCGGGCAGTTTCCTGCCGGATTGCCTGTATTCGTCGATCTTCTTCTGAAGCGCGCAGTCGCGTTCGTACTGTT